>CAYUKJ010000088.1:0-5056 GCA_964445245.1 uncultured Methanosarcinales archaeon
GGGCAGAACCGGAGCAACCTTTGGGACATCCACGCCAGCGCCGGGACCATCACGGGCGGCGGGCGGTACAACCTGGTCGTGGACGCCAACAGGGACGGCAAATTCAGCCCATTGGACGACACCATCGATATCATCAAGGTTGACAACCTGCGCAAGCACATCCTCGGCGGCGCCTTCCTCCAGCAGGGCGATACCCAGCGCTTCCCCATCAGGGACCTGGAGACCTTCATGAAAGCCTGGATGGACCCGCGCCTGGATGTGGACGGAGTCTTTGAGGCTGAGCTTTCCGCGGCGGTGCGCAGGTACCAGGCCTCCCACAAGCTGAGCGCCGACGGCATCGTGGGACCCAGGACCTTCGGCCAGATCGAGGAGGACGCCCGCATCGGGTTTGTCGTGCACACGGTCTACCCCGCCTCAAGCGCCGGCGCCTACCGCCGCAGCTTCCCCGCCGGGACGATCGTGCATGCGGGGGCGGTGGGCATCTGGAACACCTCGAATGTGAGCCTCTATGCCCTCCCCTACAATGCCTCGCGGGATTGGAGCAAGAGCTTCCGGCTCCGGGGCCGCTTTGACGGGGATGTGCGGGGGACCGGCAACCACAGCAACCTGTCCATCCTCCAAAACTGGTCATCCAACATCACTCCGGTTATCAACGCGACCAAATTCGGCAGTACCAACGCCTCCGACATCCTGCGCTTCTATCCGACGGCCACCAGCCCATTCATTCAGGCCATCATCACGGCCATGGGGCTCATCTTCACGCAGACACTTGTCATCGACGTCCACAACGACGGCTTCTACAACGCCAGCTTCGACATAATCAACGACGGCTCCTCCTCCTATGACACCGTCATTGCGGAGTCGGCCAACTCCACAGACCCGGCTTCGCTGGCCGTCCAGGACGTCTTTGTCGCTGGCAGACACGACCGCGTGCATGTCATAGGGGTGGGCTTTCCGAACGGCTCATCGGTCGACGCCTATGTCATCCCCAATGACGATAACCTTGTGGACGGCTCGTCACTTTCAGGGTCAATCGTTGGCCCCGTCACGGTCCAGGTCGACGAGAATCAGGTCATGGGCCGGTTCCTGTGGCAGCCGCGCTTTTCTGACGCCGGCGAATACGACATCGTCGTCGACGTCAACCAGGACGGCAAGTACAACAAGACAATCGACGTCATCGACGAGCCGTTTGCGGACAGCTTCGAGGTCGTCCACTGCCTCAACGACAGCGACTGCCAGGGCGGCCCCGGCGAGTTCTGCCGCAACACCCGCTGCGTCGGCGAGTTCAACATCACCGTCCCGGAGAACTTCACCAAGGACCGCCGCGTCACCGACAGCCTTGAGCAGGACCACTTGGGCGACTTCGCCGTCGACAGCAATGGGAGCGTCCACTTCGTCTACTTCGATGACGCCGCCGACCCGAGCACCGGCGGACAGTCGCGCACCGTCATGTACAAGAAGATCGCGCAGAACGGGACCGTCTTGGTGCCGCCGCGCCGCGTCTACGGCCCATGGACCCCGCGGGTCCTCCAGAGCATTGACATCGCGCTGGACACCGAGAACAACGTCCATGTCGTCATCGACCACCGAAGCACCTTCGACTGGATGATCTACGTCGCGCTCGACTCAGAGGGACGGCGAAACCCCGACCTCGCTCTGGACTACGATGAGGCAAGCGGCACCTTTGTCCGCGGCAACGCCGTGGACGTCCTCATGTACAAGTTCCAGAACTTCGCAGAGTACTTCCTGTCGCAGCCAAGCATCGCTGTGGACAGGGGCGACCCAGATAACAAGGACGACGATAGGCCCATCATAGCGCTCCGGGGCGAGATCACGATGCCCGACCTCTTCTTCTACCAGCACATCTACCCGTCGGTGTTCTTGAGACCGTACTTCGTCCTGGTGGGCTCCTTCGGCATTCCAATCCCGTTCCTGACGGCCATTCCGCCGCCGGTCATGTACACCGGGCAGGCCCTCCTGGTCGCGCGGCGCATGGGGTATCGGACCGTGATGAACAACCCCTGGCCTAACGGCGACCCTGACTACGTGCGCACCATGATAGACACGTTCAGCGTCTTGTTCAGCCCCGCGGACGTCGGCACGAGTCTTGGCGGCTTTCCGGTCTGGCAGCCGGGCCCAAGCGACATCGCTCTCCCCCGCGACACTAACGACCGCTGGTACTACACGCATCCAGACAACGTCTCGACGCGCGGCAGCTTCCCCGACCGCATCAACTATCCCGCCGTCGGCGTCGATAGGAACCGGCGCATCCACGTGGCCTACATCCGGAAGCCTGGCGGCGGGCGCGACCCTCCCACCCCGAGCCAGGTCTACTATGACAGGCTCAACATCGTCAGCTCCAGCATCGGCCCAGCCCCTTACGACGTCCCGCACAGCGGCGCCGACGGCCAGGCCCCTTTCCAGGTCTCCGACAACCCGGCGACGGGCATACAGCCCGGGCTCTGGGCGGAGCCCAACGGCACAGTCCACATCGTCTGGCAGTCCGGCGACTCAATATGGTACGATTCCCCTCTCAACGACGGCGTCAACCCGCCGGACCAAAAGGTCTTTGGGCCCCTCAACAACCCAGGCTTTGCCAGGCCGCGCGTCACAGCGGACACTGCCGGCCGCGCCCACGTCGCATGGCAGGACACCACCCCGACCGGCATCCTGGAGCTGTTCTACAGCTACCAAAACGAGACAGGCGGCTTCGTGCGTCCAATCATGCTCACCAACCACACCGACATCGGGGGCGCGCCGGTGCGGCCCAGGATCGACATGCTCCGCATGGACGCGCACGGCAGCTACATCGACAAGGTCCAATTCGAGTGGGACGACACCCGTGACACCTCCGGCGGTACCGTCCGCACGAATCTCTTCTACAAGCGCAAGAACCCGCATCCAGTGCTGCTTATCGACCTGGAAGGCATCGGCCGGGACGCGCTCTACAGCAACCTCAACAGCCTCCCAAACCTCAAGAGGCTCCTTGCCGGCGAGAAGTCCATCAAGCTCGAAAACGCGGTGAGCACCTTCCCTGCCACGACGCTGCCGGCACAGGCCGGCATGTACACGGGCACCTGGCCCGGCAAGTCCGGCATCATGGGCGAGAGCTGGTTCGACCGCAAGACCAAGATCCCCTACACTTTCACCCTTGGCGTCGCCGACGACACCGCCAAGCAGAAAGCCATATACGACAGCACTGCCCTCAACCCCCTCCTAAAGCAGAAGACCCTCTTTGAGCTGGCCAAGCAGAAAGGCAAGAACGTCACGGTCTTCGCGGCGCTCGTGTCCAACAACGTCACGCTCTACAACAAGACGACGGGCAGCGACTGGTCAGGCTTCATCCACAGCCCCGACCCCGCCTACGACGACGCGATGGCGGACCGCTTCCTCACCTACGTCGAATCGTTCAACACGACGGACGCAAGCGACCAGAACGACCCGCCGAACCTCATGGTCCTCTCCTTCCAGAGCGCCGACTTCGGCCTGCGCGCAGACCCGGAGAGCCAGCTCTTCTACCTCCAGAAAATAGACGGGTTTGTCCGGGACGTCGTCTCGGCCTTCGAGAGGAACAGGCTCCTCGACGACCTTACCGTCGTGGTGACAAGCGGGCACGGCACCCTCGACGTGGACAAGGACGACCAGAAGGCCGTCACGATAGCGGACCTTGAGCCCGCCCTCAAGAACGTCTCGGCCGCATTCAAGCCCTACGTCTCACCCGGCCAGACCGACCACACGGCCTTCATAGCCCTGGAGGGCGGCCTTTCGCTCATCTGGCTCAAGAACCTGGACACCGGGAACTGGTCTGACGCCGCCAGCTTCACCGACGTCATGGCCCTTGCGCGCCACCTCCTCAACCAGAGCCAGATCAAGGACGCCATCTCCGAGATCCTCATCCTCCGCCAGCCGCAGGACCGGTACTTCATCTTCCGCGTGGAGAACGACCAGGAGCGCTTCTATGGGCTTGACTTCCTCGAGGCCCAGAACCCGGACGCAAAGACGCGCGTCAAGCGCTTCAAGGGCCCCTCCGCGCCTGAGATCATCCTCATCGCGAACAAGGCCCAAGGCTACTACTTCCAGGAGAAATCGGAAGGCGTGCCCGGCGGGCCAGGCGAGGAAGGCTCCTTGGTGCCGCTGCTGATCGGCGGCCCCGGCCTCATCGACTTCACCGAGAAGAGCGCCATCATCAAGTCGAACCGGAGCGTCGTGGACCTTGCGCCGACGCTTGCGCAGCTCATGGGATTCAACATGATCGGCAACGGCGTGGACGGCCGCTCGCTTTTGGACCCGCAGCTCTTCACGCAGGTGTTCTCGCCGGTAAACCTCCTCCTCACCGACGAGCAGGGCCGCAAAGTCGGGCGGGACGGACATAGCAGCCTCTACGAGCAGATCGCGGGCGCAAGCTACACTGAGGACCCGGACGGCACAAAGACCCTCACACTGATGGACGCGCCAGGCCACTACAAGTTCGACCTCTTCGCGACGGCGGCCGGAAGCTTCCGGTTCCTGCTTGACCAGCAGACCCGCGACGAAACAATACACCTGGAGTTCCCGGAGACGCTAATAACTGAGGACAGTTCAGCGCGCCTCGACATGATCGGCAGCCCGGCCGCCCCGACGCTGCAGTTCGACCAGGACGGCGACGGCAGCTTCGAGAGCACGATTCCGGAGGACGTCATGGTGATCGCGTCTGTAAGCGGCGAGGAGGCCGCCTCCACCCTCTCAGGACAGGCTGGAGAAACGCTGACACTGGACGCTGCCGACCTTGGGGCCAGGCTCACCGTCCTGCTGGGCTCAGACTTGTCGCCCACGCAGGCCCTGCTCAACCTCAGCGAGGAGGCCTTCTCAGACCCCGCACTGTTCGGGCTTGGGCCCCTCATCGACGTCGTGGCGGGCCCAGGCCTCTTCGGCGGGGGCAATCTCGTGGACCTGACACTCGCGTATTCTGACGCGCTCCTGGCCCAGGCCAACATCCCAGCCACCAGCCTACAGCTCTACCGCTTTGACGGAGGCTTCTGGACGGCGCTGCCCTCCGGCGTCAATGCTGAGGCCATGG
>CAYUKJ010000089.1:0-517 GCA_964445245.1 uncultured Methanosarcinales archaeon
CTGGGCCCGTACACCCTCGGCGTCTACCTCCTCAAGGAAGGGCATCCGGCCCACCACGTCCGGGCCGCCCTGAACCGCTTCCACGGCAAGGGCCTTGCTCATCCGCCCCACATCTACGCCCTCCGGCTCGCCTCAGCAGGGGCGCTTCTGGCCGCCCTGATTGTCCTGATGAAATTGGCCCGTTAGGCACACAGTAGATTCTGCATAAGCATGACCAGCTGCGTGCGCGTTGAAAGTCTCGCTGCGCTCGCCATTAAGGCCAGCAAGGGACACATTCAAAGCACCCTCCGACTGCACAAAGTTTAAAAACTCCCTTCGGATTTGCTCGTGCGTGATTGGAGCATGAAGCGGAGTTCCCGACGATGGAAGAAGAAGGGCCAGATGCGGTGGAAATGGCAGCGCAAGCGCATGAAGAAGGAAAAGCGCAAGCGCAAGGCCAAGTAGGGGGCGGCATGGCAGATCCCTTCTCCCCCCCGCTCGACGACAGCCCATTCGCCCGGGAGCTTGAAGAGACCCG
>CAYUKJ010000089.1:527-802 GCA_964445245.1 uncultured Methanosarcinales archaeon
AGGAAGAGTCTGTCCGGCTTCTCCTGGCCCTCCCGGCCCGCTACCCCGAAACCTACATTAAAAAGCTCGAAACACGCTGACCGCCTTCTAAAAGTTTAAATAAGCTGGCGCCGGGCCCAACCCTGCGAGGGTAGCAAAGCCTGGTCAACTGCGCAGGACTTAAGCGGCTAACCCTAAGAGATCCTGTCCCCAAGCGGGTTCATGGGTTCGAATCCCATCCCTCGCATCAAAGCCCCTTAGACCTGGGTTTTAAGGCCCCAAAAAGAGAATCTGAG
>CAYUKJ010000089.1:836-4987 GCA_964445245.1 uncultured Methanosarcinales archaeon
TTCCGGCTTGGTGGCTGAATTCAAGCGTTAAACGCCGTAAAAACCATATCCGATATCCAATATATATATGGGAATCGTCCAGTTGAAGCAGCCATTCTCTCCACATCCATGAGGGCCAGCAATGCTGAACAGCGCACTACTTTCTCGCCGGAAAAACGCTGCGGGATTCACATATGAGAATCGCAGCAGCACACAACAAGAAACAAGAAAAGAAAAAAAAGAAAAGTCAATCAAATCGCTTATCTCTTCTTCTTAGCGGCTTTCTTCTTTGCAGCCATAGTGTGTCACCTCATCGCTGAAGCTCGAGTTTGTCGCCCCAACGATGATTGTTTTACTGTCCACTTGCGTCCAAGTATATAAATATTTCCATTTTAGGCGTTAAATGTTGTTAATTTCGGGCGTTTTCAGCCGTTTCCCGCGGTTTTTTTGCTAATTTCTCGACGAGAAATTCAAGGACCGCGCTGATGGCAGAAAGTTGATCGGCGCCCTGCCGAGTCCTTCCATTCGCGCAGTTTTTTCTCGCGCACATTCCGCGGCGATGCGGGACTTGCTACTGAACATGCGCGACAATTGCAGCGCCATCACCAAATTAAGCGCCGCTACTCGCCACCAATCAAGTGCGCAAGCGGGGTGCGTCCGTATCCTAGGAGTGTGTGCCCGCCGGATCTCCCCGTCCCTTTCCGACGTCTTCGACGCGAGAAAAAACTTCGGTTCCCCCGAATGGGAAAAATTGAGAGGCAAAACGACACTGAATAATATAGGTAATCCCCGTCCATTCACTAAATTTCCCTCCTCGGATACGCGCCACAAGGGATATTTCAATCAAGTATTGGCGTTCCTCATGAAATTTTGAGGATAAACGGCTTGGAAACGCCGATTTTACGCCCATTTAAATATCAAAAAAATTTATATACTAATATCTGTTATATGAACATGGTCGATTGCGCCTACCTCCTCAAGGGACATTGCCTCTGCCCCGAGAAGCAGAAGCCAGGGTACATCGCCGTCCCATGCGACCAGTGCATCGAGCGGGGGGGCCAGCCCGGAAACGCCATCGACGTCCACGACTCGTTCCTCATCAGCATCCGCACATGAAAAGCTCCCACATCGCCGCCGCCAACCGCCGCTTCGGCGGGTTTTGCCGCCTGCGCAAGAACCCAGCGCGGCCCCGACTTCGCAATGCGCTCTCCCGCTTCGCAAAACTTGCCCCGGCGACGCCCATGCTGAAACCGCGGCCCATCACGCCCCGCGCCCCGTCCACGGCTGCCCCCAAACGGCGGAAGCCCCGGATTGTCCTTCTCATCAACCCTGCCCCGCAAGACACGCCGAGGATCGCGTTTCGCCTTCCCTTCCTGTTCGAGCCTGTGAGGGTGCGCCAAAGCCCGCAGTTCTGGGTTCGCGTTGCCGCCCCCTGGCAGCCCCCGGAAATTATTTGAATCCGGGCTCGTCCTTGCGCTCCCAGACCCCGCCTGTTTCACTTCCTCACACCGTCCCCATGAATTACAAGCAAGTCATCCTAGTCCGCCAGGACCTCAAGCTGCCGAAAGGCAAGCTGGCGGCCCAGGCAGCCCACGGGAGCCTCGAAGCCTATCTCAAGGCCTCTCCGTCTGCCCGTGAGGCCTGGCGACGGGCCGGCGGCAAGAAAGTCGTCCTCAAAGTCAAAACCCTCGACGAGCTGGACCGCTACGCGCACGCAGCCAGGCGGGCAAAGCTGCCCTGCGCGCTGATCACGGACGCCGGCCACACGGTCGTGGAGCCTGGCACCGTCACCGTCCTGGCGATAGGGCCTGACGAAGAAGGACGCATTGACCGGATCACCGGGGCGCTGCCGATGCTGTCGTAGGCTTCTCGTAGATCGCGCCCATGACGGCGGTCCCTGCTTTCGTGCAGTCCACATATAGCGTGTCCAGGAGCTGATCCATTATCCCGAAGCCGCCTCCGCGCCGGCTGCCTTCGAACCCTATGTCAGAGAACTTCTCGGCGTACTCGTGCCTGCGCGCGATGCGCTCCTTGAGCTGCTCGAAGTCCGGGCGGCCCTCGTCCTCCACGATGAAGAAGGCGAACCGGCCCGGCTGCGCGCCGGCATAGAGGCGCACGACCTTGCCGGTATCCTCCCGGTTGCCGTGCTGGAAGGCGTTCATCACCGCCTCGATGGCGGCCGAGAAAAACATGTTGTTGCGGTCGTAGCCGAAGCCGAGCTCCTGGGCGAACTTGTCAAAGTCGTCGAGGGCCTCGCCGATCTCCTCATAGGAGTGCATCTCATACACTTTTTCCCTCAACGAGCCCGCGTCGTGGCCAAGCCTTCGGGCTTCCCCTGCCAGGCGCGGATGCTCTTCAAGCAGCTCCTCGATGGAGCCTGGCTTGACGAGGATGAATGAGTCGGCGCAGTTCATGCGGAATCACTGTTGTCACTTATCGGTGTATTTATATTTAAACATTGTGCCATAATTTGGCCGGATTTGCCGGTGCCGGCATAAATATTCCCAAAGAAGAGGTTACTAGAAAAAGTCCCGGCGCCACCGCCCTTAGGTGCGAGCCGTGGGGGCGACACCATGCGCTGCGGCCAGGGGGACCGGCCCCCAACAACGGCCTGCAGGCTGTTGAGCATCGCAGTCCTCCGGACTGCTCAGATATGGGGATGGCTGCCCAATTCGGGTCTCATCTCGATGGTGAGTAGGGCGGTGGAGCCGTTTAGTGCAACGATTTATTCTACAAACCCAGTGTTTTCACAACGTTTAAATACGCCCCTCGGGTCGAGGGCACCATGGAAGAGGAACAGCTCATCGCCGAGCGGCGGCGCAAGCTCGACGAGCTCCGGGCGAAGGGCATCGAACCCTACCCCTACCGCTTTTCGCCCACCCATCATGCGGCTGACCTTCAGCAAAAGTATGCTGGGCTGAAGGCCGAAGAGCGGACCCAGGACGGCGCCGTTGTCGCCGGCCGCCTCATGGCCCTGCGGCGGATGGGGAAGGCCACCTTCGCCAAGCTCCTGGACGGGACCGGCGCCATCCAATTGCACTTCCGCGAAGACATCCTCGGCCTCGCCGCGTACGATATCCTGCGGCTGTACGACCTGGGCGACTTCATCGGGGCCCAAGGCATCGTATTCCGCACGAAAATGGGCGAGCTGACCGTCGAAGTCAAGGAGGCGACGATGCTCTCCAAGGCCCTGCGCCCCCTGCCCGAGAAGTTCCACGGCCTCCAGGACACCGAGGCCCGGTACCGGCGCCGCTACCTCGACCTCGTCATGACCCCCGAGGTCCGCGAGGTCTTCCGCAAGCGCGCCCTCATCATCAAGACAATCCGCGAGGTCCTCGAGCGGCACGGCTACCTCGAGGTCGAGACGCCTGTCCTGCAGCCCATCTACGGCGGGGCGCACGCCAAGCCCTTTGTGACCCGCCACAACGCGCTGGACCGGCAGCTGTACCTGCGCATCTCCAACGAGCTCTACCTCAAGCGCCTCGTCGCCGGGGGCTTTGAGCGCGTCTACGAGATCGTGAAGGACTTCCGCAACGAGGGCCTCGACCGCACCCACCAGCCCGAGTTCACGCAGGTCGAATGGTACGGCGCCTACGGGGACTACCACGATGGGATGGCCATGTACGAGGAGCTCTTCGAGGCGGTCGCGAAGCGCCTGACCGGCGGGACCACCGTCGACTACCAGGGCACGACGCTCGATTTTGCGCGGCCCTGGAAGAGGGTCACGATGGTGGACGCAATCAAAGACGCCACCGGCCTCGACGTACTTTCCATGGACGAGCACGCCCTCAAGGCGTACGCGGCCAAGCAACAGATCGACCTGAAGGGCGCCGACTCGAAGGGCATCATGATCCAGCACATCTTCGAGGCGGCCGCCGAATCGAAGCTTGTCCAGCCCACCTTCCTCCTCGACCACCCCATCGAGACGACGCCGCTGTGCAAGCCCCTGCGCGGGGGCCCGCGGACCTTTGTCGAGCGCTTCGAGCCCTACGCCTTTGGCTGGGAGCTCGGCAACGCCTACAGCGAGCTCAACGACCCCGTCCTCCAGCGCGAGCTGTTGGAAAAGCAGGCGGTCCGGCGCGCGAAGGGCGACGAGGAGGCCCATCCCATGGACGAGGACTTCCTCCAGTCTGTCGAGTACGGGATGCCCCCCATGACTGGGAACGGCCTCG
>CAYUKJ010000090.1:0-4976 GCA_964445245.1 uncultured Methanosarcinales archaeon
TGGTGAGGACCGTCTCCTTAAGAACGGGCCCGGGGGTCCCGGCGAGGACATCCAGGATCGTCGGATTTCGGGCCGCCTCGCTGATGAGGGAGAAATTCTTGCTGAAATTCATCGACCCGTTGTTCTTGATGATCCACACATCATAGAGGGTGTCGTTGGCAAAGCCCGCGATGCGGCCGGTCACGTTGACCTCCTGGCGGAAGAGCCCGATGAAGCGCTTCCGCGGGGGGGCTGCGGGGTTTTGCGTGCCGTTCACCGTCGTGACGCCGCGCACCCGGAAGCCCGTGCCGTTCGCGTTGTCGATGCTATCGACGCCCGCGGTGTATTGGTTGTCGCCGGGCTGTGTGTTGGCCACCAGCACGAATCGCCCATCCCCGTCATCGGCGAAGATGTAATTGGACGAGTCGTTCCAGACCGGCGTGGTGTTGATCGAGCCGTTCCGGTCTGCCCGGGCCCGCTCCTGCGTCCAGGACACGTCTTGGGCAGCTGCCAGGGCGATATTGGCGTCGTAGCTGCGCGACGTGAAATTGAGGACCCAAAACTCAAGGAGCGAGCCGTTGTTGAAGCCCATCGTCTTGGCGTAGGTCGCGTTGTCGAAGAAGTCGAAGTCGTCCGAGATGTTCTCGGGGTTCGGGGTTACGGAAAACTCGGAAGTGTATACGCCAATCACGCCGGTGGCGAACACCGCATAGGGCTGGATGCCCGGCAGGCCGCCGCCGGTGGGAATCGAGGCCGCGCCGATGGTGATATTCCAGATTCCGGATTCTGGGTTGAGCACGATGACCTTCTCCATGTTGTTGCGCGAGTCCCTGGCGGCCCCGGGATTCTCCCTTGATCGCTCAGTCCCGGCGGTGAATTGGTTTCCTTGATACCGCGTCCCGTTGGGCGAGGTGATGTTCAGGTCCAAGTCGTTGACGAGCGTCCCGCTGGCCGCTCCGGGCCGGGTGAAGTCGTACCATGAGAGCACGACTCGAAGTGCCCGGTCATGGGAGACCGCAATCGAGTAATTGGCCGCGCCGTTGGGGGCAAGCGTGGCGCGCTGCCCGCCGGCAGGGGGGCAAGGGGACGCCGCGCAAGGGGCGTGGTCAAAAAAGAGGCACTTTTGGCTTCCGCAGGGATAGAGCGAGCGGGTGATGTTTGTGCGGCCAAAGCCCTGGTTGTTGTCCGGCACATTGAGGCCGGCCATTTGGACCGTGCCTGTGATCATGGCAGCCTTGATCAGATCCCCTGTGGGATTGGACACATTGCGGTCCGCCATGAACCATTCGCGCACAACCGAAGTGGCCCCCGCTGTCAGGGGGGTCGCCATCGACGTGCCGCCCATGAAGAAGTAGAAAGGGTCGTAGGCGAGGTTGCGCGGCGCGCTATTATTGCTGACGAGCCCCCAGGCGTTGCAGTCCTCGTGATCCACATCGCCGTCCCCGTCCTGGTCCACTTTGATTCCGGCGGCATTTCCCGCGCCAATGCAGGCCCGCGAGCGGGTGGAGAGGATCCAGTCCCCCGGTGACACAATATCGGGCTTCGTGCGTCCATCAGCGACCGGCGTTACAGGGCCTCGGCTTGAGAATCCCACCATGTTGTTGATATTGTTGCCGCCTCCCGGAATAGGAAATCTTTGGCTGGCGCCCACCATCAGTACATTGCGCGCCGTCCCCGGGCTGCGCAATGTGCTGGCCCCGGCGCCCTCATTTCCGGCGGCAAAGAGGACGAGCATGTCGCGGAAATTCCACACAAAGCTGTCGATTTGCTGGCTTGCGCCCGTATACACTGGGTTGAGGGGGATGCCCCAGCTGTTTGTCGAGATGCGGCTGCCATTGCCATAGGCCAGGGTCAAGTGGACGGTGTTCAAGTTCAGGGCGGTCCCGGGCAGGCCTTCGGAGCGGTTTGAATTGTTGTTCCCTGGCCCATCATTGTACGGGCTTTGAACGGACTGCATAATCAGCATCGCGCCATACCCGGTCCCCCGAATCCGGCCGGCATTGGCGGCTCCTGCAACCGCGGGCATGAGATTGGCCCCGATGCCCAGCGCGGAGCCGGCCACATGCGTGCCGTGCCCATTCGTGTCATTCCAGACGCCCGCCAGGAAGCTGTTGGCGCTGCCCGCAGGGAAGGCGGCGCTGGGCCGGCCAAACCCATAGTGCTCGATGATGCGCCCGGCAAAGTCAGGGTGCATTGCCGCCAAATTTCCGTTGTCCAGGCCCGTGTCGGCCACGGTGATGATGACCCCTGCGCCGGTGCGGCTGAGAACCGAGTTGCCGATGCCATCGTGGGCGCCGATGATCTGCGTGGAGAAGCTATTGGCAAGCGTCGCCTCGCGGAACCGCTCCGCCATGAGCACATCTGCCAGGAAGACGAGATCGTCGAGGCGGGTTTCAGGGATGGTGGCGTCAAGATAGCCGTCCATATCGGCGGCGGTGCCCCCCCAACCCTCGATCGTGGTTGTGATGGCGCCAAGGTTGCGGAAGGGGAACACCCAAAGGCGCAGCGTCTCGGAGGGCGTGTTGAATTCGCCATTCATATATGACTGGCGCAAGGCAGCCTCGATCTTGAACCCTGGCTGGGGGATCAGGACAGCCCGCACGCCGGGAAGGGCTTCGAGGTCCCCCTGCGCACCGGCATAAAAGACAATATAGGCCATGCCGGGCAGCGTAAAGGCGGTGAGCGTCGCGCCAAGCCCGGTGAGGGCCACCTCCTGCGCGGGTGTGATCGAGGCGGCGTATTGCACGATCCAGACCCCTGTGGGGGCGATCGTCGTGAGCGGCGCGGGCAGGCCATGGCTTTCGCTTGCCGGGTCAAACGAGACATCGCCATACACGATGTTTTGGTCGCAGGCGTCTCCGCTGCCATCCGAGTCGGAGTCAGCCTGGTCAGCATTGGACGCCGACAAGCAGTTGTCGCACGCATTGCCGGCCCCATCAGCGTCCCCGTCCTCCTGGCCCGGATTGGCGAGAAGGGGGCAGTTGTCCCGGCCGGCAGGCCCGCTCACGCAGACCGGATCGGCCCGGAGGAGTCGCAGCTCGGCAAGGCGCAGCGTTCCATTGGAGAGATTATACTCAAGGAAGTCCAGACGGACATACCTGGCCAATTCGGGAGAAAATTCCTCCGAGGATTCAGGCAGGGCTGCCGTGACATTGCGGGCAAACGAGTAGGTGACGTTGTCTTGGCTGAATTGGAGCGCGTATTTGACGGGCATGGTGCCGTTTGGCCCCAGGAGGAACTCAAGCCTCCAGGCATACTGCAGACTGCCTATGTCAAGGGTGAAAGATTGGGGGGCACCTCCGGCGGCCTCCCAAAAGGTAGAGTTGTCTGCATCGGCGGCCCCGGAGGCGTTGTGGGGAGGCATAAATGAGGAGGCGGTCGCAAGCCCTGTCGCCGCCAGATTGGCGGTGGTGAAGTAGAAGAACTCGCTGTTGGTGTCGCAAATGGCGTCATTGTCGTCGTCTTGGTCGCAGGCGTCCCCGCGCCCGTCCGAATCAGCATCATCTTGGGCCGGGTTGGGCGTGGTGGCGCAGTTGTCGCAGGCGTCCCCGACGCCGTCCATGTCGGCGTCCTCCTGCCCCGCGTTGGCCAGCTGCGGGCAGTTGTCGGCTAGGGCAGGAATCGTGTCGCCATCCGGGTCCGCAAAGGGGTCGGCCGAAAGGAAGGGCGTGGCGGCCACTGCGCCATTAATTGTCGCGTTTATGCCTGCCGGGCTGGTGGTCCCCCACCAGTTCTGGTCAAGGACGAGGTAGGGGACGCTCACGCGGATTGGGCGCCCACCCGCGTCGAGGACCGTGATATAGCTTGATGGCACGGTGCTTTGCACATTCCATTGGGTGTTCCCGGCAAGGCTGTTGGAGAACGTCGTGAGCACCGAGGGCCCGCTTGCATCCAGGCCGATCGTGTTGGCGCGCAGCTCTGAGCGTTCGATCCCCACCGAGGCGCCATCGACGCGCGCCCCGGTTTGGAAGTTGCTGATGCGGCAATTGGTGATCAGGACGTTTTGGCGGCCCGCCACTTGGATGCCCAAGCCCGACCCGGGCCCCTGGATGGAATGGAATCCGCAGTCCACAGTCACGTCGTCTGCCTGCACGTCGATGCAGCTTCCCGTCGCGTTGATGTCGGCGGTGAGCGCGTAGTAGCCGGGGTCCGTGATCGTCATGCAGCCGGTGAAGTCCGTGGACCCGGACTGCTGGCTCAGGATGGCAGCAAGGACGCCCAGGGCAAGCAGGGCCAGCGCGGGCCTGTGGCGCGCCTTTTGGGCGCTGCGAGGCCGAGTCATTGCGCCACCTCGATGTCGGCGTTCCGGCGAAGCGAGTCCAGATAGTCCTCGACTCTGGCCTGGTAGGTCGAAGTCATGAGCCTCCGCTGGATGGCGGGCCGGAAGTCGTCGATGACGTCCTCCTCGATGAGGTCGGCAAGCTCGTCCTTGTTGGATTCGATGTACTGGTCGACCTCCTTCTCGGAGACGGCGATCGAGGCAAGGGGGACGTGCGCCTCGACAAGCTTGGCGACGGCGAGGTTCTCCTGGTACTGGTCCATGAACTGGTCCTTCGTGAGGCCTGACTCACCGAGCTTGGCCTCCCATTCCTCGCGGCTCCAGGCGGAGCTTGCAAGGAGCCCTTCGAAGCTGGCCTGGGCCTCCTCGCGCGTCACCTCGAAGCCCTCCTTTTTGGCCTGCTGCTTGAGGAGCTCCTGGTCGATCATGGCCTTGAGGACGTCTGTCTTGTTGACGGGTTTTGGCTCCTCGCCTGGGCGGGAAAGGTCAGGGCGGGACGAAAGCTCGGCGAGCCGGCTCTGGATCTGGGCGTACTGGAGCCCGACGGCCTCAGGAGTGATGGGGACCTTGTTGACCGTGACGGCCCTTTCGGTGAACTCGAGGCGGTCGTAGGCCGACGGCATCCAATGCCGGATCGCCAAAATCCCCGCGACAAGCACTGCTGCCAGGGCGAGCGCGCCGACTAGGTGGAAGGGCCGCACCTCGAAGCGGCCCGCAA
>CAYUKJ010000091.1:0-3302 GCA_964445245.1 uncultured Methanosarcinales archaeon
CTAAGCGCCCGGGCTTGCCGCACGACGATCGCAGAAAAAATCCTGGTTTCGGCGGTAACGGGTGAGACGCCGAGGGGCTGCGCGAAGCGGTCGGCCATGGGCAGCACAAATTCCCCTCCCTTTTTATGCTTATAGTTGAACCGGTCTTCTACCGAGAAGATTCTCTTCTCAGACGCGCTTTGAGATCCTGGAAATATTCCTTGGGGTAATACTTTATTCCCCGCTCTGAATAGCGTGTAGTATTTGGAATTGCAAGCCAATCACTGGCTTCGTCTTTCGAGACAATCCGGTAAATGCCCCCAATCGTTCGGTTTTGCAGCGCAATCACTCCCGCTTGGCACTGATTCTCCTGTTCATATTGGCTTATGCAAATGAGGACCTCATCTACTTCAGGCAGTCTCTTAATACTCTCCGGCGGCACAACGAAGGTATCGACTGACATCCAACGTTTGAAGAAGGCAACACTACTTAAAAATCTTCAGTTTCATATGAAAGAATAGTAATTTTCTTACAGCCGGAAATACGTCAGGCCCTCTTCGCGGGCCCGGGCCGGCTCAAAGACGCCCTTGACGTCGACGAGGATGGGCGAGAGTTTCCGGAGTTGGGCAAGGCTTAACGCCCGAAACTCCTTGTGCGGACTGGCCAGGATGATGGCGTCGGCCGCCGGCAGCTTCTGGATGGGGGCGCTGTCGACGCCGAACTCCTTGCTGACCGTTTCTGCGTTCAGATGGGGATCGCAGCCCAGTACCCGGCAGCCCGCCTCGTGGAGGTGCCAGATGACGCGTCCGACCTTGCTGTTGCGCGCGTCGGCGACGTCCTCCTTGAAGGTAAGTCCGAGTATGAGGACAGTGGCGCCGCGCAGGGCTCTGCCGGACTCGGCCAGGAAGGCCTTTGTGACGTTGGCGACGTGGGTGGGCATGAACTCGTTCGTGTCGCGGCCGGCCAGGATGACTTGGGGCAGGTAGCCCAACTCGCGGGCCTTATACGTCAGGTAGTACGGGTCGACGCCGATGCAGTGGCCCCCGACGAGGCCTGGCGTGTAGGGGTGGAAGTTCCACTTCGTGCTGGCCGCCTTGATGACGGCCTGGGTGTCGATGCCCATGCGGTGGAAGATCAGCGAGAGTTCGTTCATGAGCGCGATGTTGAGGTCGCGCTGGATGTTCTCGATGACCTTGGCGGCCTCGGCCGTCTTGATGCTGGGGGCCTTGTGGATGCCGGCCACGATGACGCTGCCGTACAGCCCCGCCAAGAGCTCCGTGGTTTCCATGTCGCAGCCGGCGACGACCTTGACGATCTTCTCGACAGTGTGCTCACGGTCGCCTGGATTGATGCGTTCAGGCGAGTAGCCGATCTTGAAGTCGGGGCCGCATCGCAGGCCGGACTTCTCCTCGAGGATGGGCGCGCAGACCTCCTCGGTGACGCCCGGATAGACTGTGGACTCGTAGCATACCGTCATGCCCTTCCTGAGGTTGGCGCCCACAAGAGCGCTGGCGTCCTTGAGGAGGCGCAGGTCCGGCGTGTGGTCGTCATGGATGGGCGTCGGGACGGCGACAATGACGACGTCGGCCTTTGTGATGATGGCGGCGTCATGGGAATAATCGATGGTGACGCCTTTGAGGGCGGCGTCCTCGACTTCATGGTTGAGGTCGACGTGCCGCTTGAGCGACGCGATCTTGTGGGCGTTGATGTCAAAGCCGAAGACCTGTTGCTTTTTGGCCAGTGCGACAGCTAAGGGAAGGCCGACATAGCCCAGGCCGACGACGCAGACTTTCATGAGGGACGAGAGCTCCGGACCCTATTTAAAGCTTACTCACGAGTCCAGTGCAGCCAAGCAATCCTTTGGCACAAGCCCTCTGCCCGCCAACATCTTCGCTGGGACACCCGGCCTACAGAGTGGGGGCCCAGTCGCCGATGCTGTCGGTGCGCAGAGCGGCGTGGCAGCGGGGGCAGTGGAGCGCTTGCGGATCCACCGCAAAGACGTCGCGGCGGCACCGCGGGCACCGCGGGGCGGCGGACCGGTCAAAGACGTCGAGGGGCACCAGGTCTTGGCAGCTGCTGCACGCAAACAGGCGGAAGTCGTAGAAATCCTCGTTCAAGTCAGTCATCACTTGAGTGGGGCCTGGCGTGCCCTCCACGACGATCGCCGCAAAGGGGCAGCCGGGACAGGAAAGATTCAGCCGCTGCGCCATCAGGGCCTGCCAGGGGCCGCCCGCTATTTATAGTTAGCGGCGCGCAGGCAGGACCTGTTCTTCGTCGAAAACATTAAAAACGGCACTTTCAGGGGGGCAATAAAGGAGGTGACCATGCAGCTGCCCTTCCTGTCCAGCCTGGCTGTCGTCCTGATCGCCGGCCTCATCGGGACGATACTGGCCCGCAAGACCCGCGTCCCGATGCCCCTTCTGCTGCTCCTATTCGGGATTGCGCTGCAGCAGCTGGTGTTCCCGGACGGGAGCCGCCTGGAAATGCCCTCCGAGTTTGTCGCCAACATCGCAATCTTCGCCCTGGCCCTCATCGTGTTCTCCGGCAGCACGGACTTCAAGATCCGGGACTTCGATGCCCTGACGTTCCGGACCCTCTGGTTCATCGTCAACACGATCGCCCTCAACTGCATCCTGGTCGGCACCGGCATGTTTTTGGCCCTGGGCGGGCGGGGGATTGCGGCCAGCCTGCTCTTCGCGACCGCCAGCATCGCCATCGGGGCCGAAATCGTGCTGGGGTTCATCAAGCAAAAGCACCGCCTCGTGCGCATCCTCGAGATCGAGTCGATCCTCAACGACACCCCCGGCATCCTGCTTCCCTTCCTGATCGTCGGCGTCCTCGTCAACAAAACCACCGTGAACCTGCTCTCGCAGCTCTCGCCCTTCTTAGAGCTCATCATCACCGGCCTTGGCACCGGCCTTTTGGTCGGCCTGGTGCTGGGGCAGCTGCTCAAGCTGCCGTTTTTCCGGAAACAGCGGGAAATCGCCGACCTTATGCTGGTCGTCGCGGCGCTGTCCACCTACGTGCTCGCCGAGAACCTGGGGGGCAACGGGGCGCTCGCGGTCGTGCTGGCCGCCATCGTGCTCGCCAACTCGCGCCTCGACACCTTCACCAGCCTCCAGACCTTCCTAGGGGAATTCTCCGGATTCTTCCAGATCGTGATTTTCGTGCTCGTGGGCTTTGTCATCACGCTCCGCTACACCGTGCCGTTTCTCGTCGCCAGCCTGGCGCTCTTCGCGCTGCACATCACGGCCCGGTACCTGGCCGCCCGCCTGGTGTTCCGGGACCTCTCCGGGCGCGAGCACCTCTTTGCGGCGCTCATC
>CAYUKJ010000091.1:3312-4926 GCA_964445245.1 uncultured Methanosarcinales archaeon
GGGGATCGTGTTTGCCGTGGTCCTCCTGAACCTTGCCTCGTACCGGCTGCCCGAACTCGATGCCATCCTGGCCTACGGCTCGGCCTTCATCGTGCTGAGCATGCTGACGAGCGCGCTCGTCGGGAGCCGGGCCGGATTCTTCCTCAAAGCCGAGGCCGAGAAAACCGCCCCTAAACCGCCCGCGCCCGCTGACGCCTAAGGACCAACGCGCATGTGCTTAGTTGGCAGGGCTGTCCTGGACGAACGCCTCCACCATCCGCCGGAGACCCTCCCCGAAGCCGACTGCCGGCGCATAGCCGAGGACTTCGCGGGCCCGAGCGATGTCCGCCTGGGATCTGCGCACGTCGCCCTCGCGGGGCGGGCCGAAGTGGTGCGCGATGTTCGTGCCAAGAAGGCGCTGGAGAATCGAGAGGAGCTCGAGGACGGAGTGGGACTCGCCGCAGCCGATGTTGAAGACCTGCCCGCCCACTCCGGCGGTTGTGGCGGCCAGCAGATTGGCGTCCACGACGTTCTGGATGTACGTGAAGTCCTTGGCCTGGAGGCCGTCGCCGTGGACCTCGGGGGACTGGGCGCGGCGGAGGATGTCGATGAAGAGGGGGACGACGATGGCGTACTGGCTCGTGGGGTCCTGGCGGGGGCCGAAGACGTTGAAGTAGCGCAGGCTCACCGTCTCGAGGCCGTAGAGCTCTTGGAACATCCGCAGATAGAGCTCGCCGGCGACCTTGGTGAGGGCGTAGGGGGAGATCGGGGCGCAGGGCATGCCCTCGTCCTGGGGGAACCGCTCGACGTTGCCGTAGACGCTTGAGGAGGAGGCAAAGACAAACCGCTTGACGCCGGCGTCCCGGGCCGCGACCAGGAGCCGGTAGGTCCCCGTGATGTTGACCTCGTGGTATTCGGCCGGCCGCAAAAACGACCAGGGCACGGCGCGCAGCGCCGCCTGGTGGAAGACCCAGTCGACGCCCGGCATGGCCCGCTTGAGGAGGGCCTCGTTGAGGATCGTGTCGTGGAAGAACTCGATGCGGCCCATGCAGTGCGCGAGGTTCTCGCGCTTGCCCTCCGAGAGGTCGTCGATGACGATGACCTCGTGGCCGCGCGCCAGGAGCGCGTCGACGAGGTGGCTGCCGATGAAGCCGGCCCCGCCGGTGACTAGACACTTCATGCGGGCTCTCCGGTCCCCGGCTTTTTGGGTTTGTTGAGGGCGATCTGCGTGACGACCTTGGAGAGGTTCTGGTCCGTCTGCTCGAGGCGCACGTAGATGCGGAAGACGAGGTAGAACAAGGCCAGGATGGACAAGTAGATGAGGAGGTCGACGCCGCGGCCTATTCCGACGTTTTCCGCGACGCGCTTGGAGACCTCGGGGCTGATGGCGATGACGATGACGGCCAGCCATATGAGGCTCCACAGGACCAGCGCGCGCCAGCCCAGGCGGCTGTCCTTGAAGCGCAGGACCGTCCGGGACAAGGCGAAGAGCGCGAAGACGATGACGACGACCTGGATGGGGCTGGTGGCGGCCATTCCGGGGGAGGACCTGGGAGGGTATTTAAAGGTTGACGTGGGGGGTTGAGAAAATGGTCCTTTGCCTGCCTTAAGGGCGAGCGTTTGCTCGCATTTTGC
>CAYUKJ010000092.1:0-4915 GCA_964445245.1 uncultured Methanosarcinales archaeon
GTTGGCTGGGTCCAAGACGATGTGGCGGTCGTGGAGCTTGGCGCCGAGGCATACTGCCACTGCGGGGGCGATCGGATCTTGCGTCTGGTCGCTCCATCCCAGGACCGCGTCCGGGTACTCCCTGCGCCAGGTGCCGAGGACGCTGAGATCGCAATTCTCTGGTTCAGTCGGGTAGCGGATGGTGCATTGCTCCAAAACCACGGTCCGGTTTCCGGCGTCGTAGGCGGCGCGGACGGCACGGTCCACGGTGGCGGCGCCGGAGAGGCCGGTCGAGAGGATGAGGGGGCGGCAGCTTGCGGCGGCCTTTCGCACGATGTCGAGGTCGTCGAGGGTGGCGGACCCGACCTTGATGGCCGGAAGGTTCCAGCGGATGACGTCGTCCAGCGACGGCCCGTCGTAGACGTTCATCCAGTACTCAAGGCCCGCTCGTTTCGCGGCGCGCATGAATCTCTTGTGGGCCTCCTCGTTGAGGTACAGCCGCCGCAAGATGGGGAGCTGGCGCTGCCCGCCCTTGGGATCGTCGGCCCAGCCTGGCAGCATGGCGTGCTCGCTTGCCAAGTACGTCGGGTGATAGCGCTGGTATGTGAAGGCGTCGGCAATCCCGGCGAACGCCTTGATCAGGGCGACACCCTCCTCGACGTTGCCGCCGTGCGCCAGGTTGCCCTTCGCGACGCCGACGAGGGGCGCCTTGTCTCCCACCGTCAATGAGCCGATTGTGATGCGTGCCATGCTCGTCGAAAAACCTCCGGAGTTGTGAATAAGGGCGGCGTTTTAAAGGTTGCGGGCTCAATCATGGCTCTGGGCCCACGCCGGCCGCGATGAAAATGTGCTTTTGTGGCCTTAAGGGCGAGCGATAATCCAGGAACGAACCATGCCGAGGGGGTTGCCCCCTATGGGGATACGGCATTCTCAAAATCGTGGAAGCCCTCGCGAGCAGGCCACAAAAGCCGAGAAAAGCGAGATTTTCATCGCGGCCGCCCATGCCATAAAATATATAAATCAAGGGGTGGGCGGACGGCCATGCCTGATGAGCCCTCAAATGCGGCTCCCGCCCCCGCGAATCCTCCGGCCTCTGCGGCAGCAGAACCGCCCGCACTATCCCCGGCTTCCGAGGCCCAGAAAGGACCCGGCCTGGGGGGCCTCCTGGGCCTTCTCTATTCCGTGGCCGGCGTCCTGGCCGTCGTGTTCGGCTACCTGGCGACGCGGGCCTACGCCGAGCGCCAGCTCCCCGCGTACATGGCCGCCCCCCTCCTCGTCATCGTGTTGGCCATCTGGTTTCTGATGGACCTCTGGAAGGGCGCGCCCCGAGGCTGGCTCTTTGGCCTCCTCACGTTTGCCCTTGTGATGGCGATTTCGCTTGAGATGAAGAAGGCGCCGTTCGCGCTCGTCGCAGGTCTTGCCGCCGTGATCCTCCTGTTCTTGCGGCCCAAGAGAACTGCACTCCTGTTCCGCCCGGCCGCTTAATCCTTGCGCGCGGCCTTCTCGGCCTCGATTCTTTTGATATGGGCGCGGATCTCGCCCTGGTGCGCCATGATGAGCTCGCCCACCGCCCAGTCCGCGGGATGGTCCAGGTCAAAGGAGAGCCACGGTTCCATGACGTGCGGCACGAGCTTGCCGCCCAGGATCTTGTTCTGATGCATGAGCAGGTCGTAGGTCGTGACGTAGACGACGGCGCCGTTGAGCTTGTAGACCTTCTCGAAGTCCTGGCGGCGCGTCGTGGCGTAGTAGTCGCCCTCGAGGAAGGGAGCGAGGACGTCCTCGCCTTCCGGATTCTTGACGATCTTGAAGAGCCAGCGGGGGTGCGGCTCGCTCTCGCAGACAGTGACGACAGAATCTGCGTGATGCTTTCGCTGCAGCTCAACGCAGGCGTCGATGTCGGCCGCGACGCGCATGGGCGAGACGGGCTGGAGCGTCACGATGAGGTCGGCCCGAAAGCCCTCTTCCTCGAAGTGGCGGACCGCATGCTTGAGGACCTCAAGGCTGGTCGCCGTGTCGGTGGCAAGCTCTGTGGGCCGCTCGAGGGGGATGATGCCCTCCTTTTCGGCCATGTCAAGCATCTCGTCATCGTCGGTGGAGAGCACGATCTTTGTCAGATACTTCGATTTTTTGGCCGCATCGATGGTGTACCACAACAGCGGCTTGCCGGCAAAGACGCGCTTGTTCTTTTGCGGGATGCCCCTGCTGCCGCCGCGGGCGGTGATGACGGCGAGGATATTTTGTTCAGGCATTAGGGTAAACGAACCAGAACGGCGTTTTTAACCATTTCGGTGAACTTAGGTTTCTACGAGCGCGGCGCGCCATGCCTGCTCGCCCTTCTGCGTGGCCTTGAGGCCCCGGCCGAGCAAGGCCGTCATGTACGTCTTAAGGCCCAGCTGCCTGTACTCCTCCTCGAAATCGACCTTCAGCTTGGCCTTCATGTCCATGACGAGCTCGTGGACGCTGTTGTAGTTGTCGCTATACACGAACCCGAGGCAGCGCGCCAGCAGCGTGAAGTCCCCAAGCGAGACTTGGCAGCCTCCGGTCGCGGGGCCGACGTAGCGCTCGATGTACTCGGCGCCCATGTGGCCGGCGATGATCGAGGAGAAGACGCGGCTGGTCGGGTCGCGAAAGCCGATGTGGTGCCGAAAGTAGATCTGGATGTTCGACATCGTGCCGATGTCCAGCTCCCGGGGATTGGGGTTGAGGCCCGCGTGGCCGTGCAGGACCGCGATGGGGCGACCGAAGAGCGCAGAGAAATTCGCGATTTCTGGTTGGGTCAGGAGGGCGTCGTGGACGAGGAGAGCCCCGGAAAAGGCGCGCAGGTCCTCAAGATGATCCTTCCGCAGGACGGGGGGCTCGACGACGAGGCCGTCGGCCCCGTATTGCAGAATTTCTGGCAGCCGGGATGGGAAGGGTGCCAGCACGACGGCAAGGCCGAGCTCCTTGGCCGCCGCGACTGTGGCGCGCACCCAGTCGCCGGTCGGCGGCGGACCCGACAGGAAGGCGTACTGCGTCTGCTCAACGCCGCTAAACCGGTCTTCGCCGGACCACAGGGGAACGGTGATCGCGTGCGCGCCGGCCTTCCGCAGCGCGCCAAGGGGCGTGTCCGGGGCGTAGCCCAGGTTGGCCGCAAGGACGATGCGGCCCTGGACCTTCAGTTCGTGCGGGCCAAGGGGCAGGGGCGACTCCATCTTAGTTCTCCACCGTCGTGAGCGGCGAGTAGGCCTCGGCGGCGGCGCGCTTGGCGCGGATTGCGGCCACGACGGCCTTGCGGCTCCCGCACCGGTTGCAGATGAGCATCTTGTGGCTTTCCCCTTTTTTGTGCCACTCGCGGAACATGGTGACGCGCTGGCTGGTCCAGATGTCGTGGAGGCTCTCGGCCTTGGCGTTGCCGACGGACATCTCGACGTTCTGGTCGCCGCAGCAGAGCGTGACGCGGCCGTCCCACATGACCATGAGGCGCTGCCACAGCTGGGGGCAGCAGAACTCGGGCTCGGAGTCCGTCTTGGGGGCCTTGATGTACTCGCTGTAGTCGAGCAGGTCGTTGTAGGCGACGTCGTCGACGATCTTGGACCAGAACCCGTTGTACGCGCCCAGGTCGAAACCCGGGAACTTGCAGGTCTGGACGCGCACGACCGGCCAGGAAACGCCAAGCTCGCGCTTGAGGGCCATAAGGCGCCTGATGTTGCCCAGGACCTGGTCCCAGGAGCTGCCGACGCGGATCTTCTCGTAGGTCTCCTTCTGGTAGTGTTCAACAGAGAAGATGACCTTGTCGAGGTGCGCGCCGATGAGGGCGCGCGCCATCTTCTCGTCAAGCATGACGCCGTTGGTGTTGAACATGACTTCGGTGATGCCCTTGTCCTTGGCGTACCGGACCATCTCAACGACTTTGGGGTGCAGGAGCGGCTCGCCGCGGTAGTTGAGCTTGATGCTGGCCAGGCCGTATTTGACACCGTCATCGACGACTTTCTTGTAGAGCTCGAAATCCATGTAGCCGTACTTCGGCGGATTGAAGGACTGGAAGCACATCACGCACTTGAGGTTGCAGGCGCTGGTCACCTCTAAGTCGACATGGACGGGGAAGTCCTCGACGACGCGCCGGAGCGGGTTCTCTGTCCAGCGGCGCCGGTACTCTAGATATTCGGGGGTCTGCTCGTGGGCCGCGGGCTGGCGACGGATGTAGTGGAACGTCGGGTCGACGTGGACCTGGGGCGCCAAAGCCGCAGGGGGGGAGGCAGGGGTGCTCGTTGATTCAGCCATGGGGGATTTGAATGCCGGTTGTTTTATAAACATTTCCTTTGCGTGAAGAATTTTTCACGCGTGAGCGCGTTTAATCCACGCAAAAATCGGGCGCAGCGGCCCCCACTCCTCAAGGCCGCAGGCATTGACGTATTCCTTTTCGCACAGGCGCGCCCAGTGCAGGACGTATTCATGGGCCAATTTCGGGATGGCCAAAGCGACCAGCACCATGGCCAGGCGGCGCGGCGTGAGGCGGAAGGCAGGGAAGAACCGGTTGCGGGCCGCCCAGAAGACGAACCACATCTCAAAGACGTTCGGAAAGAAGACCAGGAGGCGCCGGATCCATGTGGCCTCAAAGAGGAGGACGCCGACGAGCCGGAGCAGGAAGAGGGCGAGGCTTGTGCGGCGTGGCAGGGCGTCCCATCGGCGGCTGGCCACGAGGGCCACCGACAGGTAATACATGTCGAGCGCCTTGTCGACTGGATCGTAGGGGTAAGGAACCTGCCCGCCCAGCAGCTGGACCAATGCAGTGTCCAGCACGTCCAGCAGCATTGAGGCCAGGATGCCGGCCAGGGGAAACCTCAGAATGATGAGCGGGACCGCCAGCTGCAATACCAGGACCACTACATGGGCTGGCTCCATTATAACGCGCGCTTGCTTCACGCCTTCTTCAATTTTTCGACCAGCTCGGCGGCCC
>CAYUKJ010000093.1:0-2685 GCA_964445245.1 uncultured Methanosarcinales archaeon
GCGGCCCACCAGCGCAGTGGCCGCAGCGACCGTCGGCTTGCTCGTTTTGGCGCCCGGGACGACCTCGACGATGTCCATGAGCACCGGGGGGTTGAGGAAGTGCAGCCCGATGACGCGGGCCGGGTTCTTCGCGGCTGCGGCCAGCCTCGTGACGGACAGCGACGAGGTGTTCGTCGCAATCAGACCCTTCTTGCAGACCCGGTCGACGTCGCGCATGACTGCTTTTTTGACCTCGAGCTTTTCGGGGACGGCCTCAAGGACGAGGTCGGCTGACGCGGCGTCGGCGAGGCTTGTCGAGGTCGTGATGCGCGCCAGGATCTCCTTTTTATCTCCGGCCAAGTGGCCGTTTTCGGCGAGCTTGCCGAGGCTGGCCTGGATGAGGATGACGCTCTTGAGGAGGATCGCTTCGTTGAGGTCGATGAGGGTGACGGAGATGCCGTGCATCGCGAACAGCTGCGCAAGGCCGTGCCCCATCGTCCCGGCCCCGACGACGGCGACATGTTTCAGTTCCATCTCAAACCACCTGGACCGCCATCGCCATGCCGCTGCCGCCCCCGGCGCACAGCGCAGCTAGGCCCCGCTTCTTCTTGAGCGCCCGGAGCCCGTGGATGAGCGTGACTAGGATGCGGGCGCCCGACGCGCCGATGGGGTGGCCTAGCGCGATGGCGCCGCCGTGGACGTTCACGCGCTCGGGCGCAAGGCGCAGGGCTTTGATGACGGCGAGGCTTTGGAGGGCGAAGGCCTCGTTGAGCTCGATGAGGTCGAAGTCGGCGGCGCGCAGCCCAAGTCTGTGGAGGAGCGTGCGGACGGCGCCGATGGGGGCCAGGCCGAAGTCCTGGGGCGGCACGCTCACGACGCTCCAGCCCAGGATCCTGGCGATGGGCTCCAGGCGGTGGCGGCGCACCGCAGGCTGCGACGCCACAAGGAGGGCTGCCGCCCCGTCGGCAAGAGGGCTGGAGTTGCCGGCCGTCAGCGTCCCGTGCTGTGAGAACGCGGGGGCAAGCGCAGCCAGCTTCGCCAGCGTCGTGTCTGGCCGGGGGCATTCGTCGGCCGTGACGGCGCCCACGCGGACCAGTTCGTGCCGGAAGAGGCCGGCCTGCGCGGCCGCGGCGGCCTTGCGGTGGCTTTCGAGGGCGAACAGATCCTGCTCCCTGCGCGTGAAGGGGTGGCGGCGCCGGTAGCCCTCGACGAGGGCGCCCATGGAAGCGTGGCAGCGGGCGTCGTAGAGGCCGTCATGCTGCATCGCGTCGACAAGGTCGGTTTCGCGCAGGCGCTTGGTTTCACGAAATGTGCGCGTGAGGAATGGAGCGTTGCTCATGCTCTCCATCCCGCCGGCCGCGATGAGGGAGGCTCCAAGCCGGATGCGCTGGGCAGCAAGCGCCACAGCGGTCATGCCGCTGGCGCAGACCTGGTTGACGGTGAAGGCGTTGGTTTGGGCGGGGAAGCCTGCTTCGAGGGCAGCCAAGCGGGCGGGGTTTTGGCCCAGGCCGGCTGAGATGGCGTTCCCCATGATGACCTCTTCAACGGCCCTGGGGGGGACGCGGGCCCGCGTGACGGCCGCCTTGAGCGCGGCGGCCCCCAGTTCGGTGGCCGTGTAGGGCTTGAGGCCCTTGATGTATTTTCCGGTGGGGGTGCGGGCGGCGGCCACGACGTAGGTCATTTCAGGAAGGCCTCCATGCGGCCGCGCTGGACGGGCCCAAAGCAGGCGGCGTAGGCGCGGGCCTCCTGGGCGGACTCGCCTTTGGCGAAGAACCGCTTCTTGATATGGGCTTGGGCGCCGCCGTCGCCCTCGAAGAAGGAGGCGGCGAGCTTGCGGGCCTGGCTGAGGAGGAATTCGTCGGCGACAAGCTCGTCGAGGAGGCCGAGGCGGTGGGCCTCCTTGGCGGCAAGGTGCTCGCGGGAGAGGATGAGGCGGCGGGCCCGCGCCTCTCCGATGAGGGCGAGAAGCCGGTATGTGCCGCCCGCCCCAGGGAGGATGCCAAGCCTGACTTCGGGGAGGCCGACGGTGGCAGAATACGCGGCGAGGCGTACATCGCAGGCCAGCGCCAGTTCGAAGCCCCCGCCAAGCGCGTAGCCATGGACGGCGGCAATCGTGGGCTTGGCGCAGGCCGCGACCGCGTCCATGACGCCCTGGCCGAAGAGGCTGAAGGATTTGGCGGTCGTCTGGGTGAGCTTGACGAGCTCCTTGATGTCAGCCCCGGCGGAGAAGGCCCGGTTCTTGCCTGCGACGATGATGGCCCGCACATCGCGTCGCGGGCCCAGATCCATCATGACAGCCTTCAGCTCCTTTAAAAGGGGGGTAGTCAGGAGGTTGAGGGGGGGCAGGTTGAGGTGGACTGTGGCGAGCCCTTCCGCAATGCCCACGTCCAGGTATTTAAAGGATTGACCGCCGATAGGATCACCCGGCCCTGGCGCGGATTCCCGGTTATTTATACTTTCTGGTAGGCTCGGCTCTGTCTCCTACCCCATGCCAGGCCCCCGGGGTGAGCTCACGCGAATCTCAGGTTGTGCGGTTTTTCCAGGTTTTTAACGAAATATTTAAATAGCCATTTTGGTTATTAGGCCCCCATCGTCAGGCCCGCGCCTGGGGGTACGACCCATGTCTTGGGACGAGAACGAGTTCGAGATGGACGATTACGATGACGAGACGGACGACGATTTTGAGGCCGACGACGTCGAATAGTC
>CAYUKJ010000093.1:2695-4909 GCA_964445245.1 uncultured Methanosarcinales archaeon
TATATAAATTAGAGCGCATTAATCTTTATACTTCAAGCGCTCTATTATAGCAAATCGCAGAAATATCGGCATCTATTGATGGCGATTCGCTATTAATCCATCTGCGCTTTCTGGATTTTGCCGGAGTAGTCCGTGGAGATGACTTTCATCTCGGTATAGGTCTCAATGGCCCCGCCCAGGCCGCCGGCCTCGCGGTGGCCGTTCCCGGTCTGCTTGACGCCCCCGAAGGGGGTCTGGATTTCGGCCCCGATTGTGGATGTGTTGATGTAGACGAGGCCGGTCTGGAGGCGGGGGGCCGCCCAGTGGGCGGCGTTCACATTCGTCGTGAAGACGGAGGCGGACAGTCCGTACTGGACGCGGTTTGCTGCCTCCACTGCCTCTTGGAGGTCCGCGACTTTGATGAGGGAGACGACAGGCCCGAAGATCTCGTCCTGCGCGATCACCATGTCCGTGGTGACGTCCTCGAAGAGCGTGGGGGGGTAGAAGTACCCGTTCTTGTGGGCCTCGCCGCGCAGAGGCTCGCCGCCGCAGAGGAGCTTGGCGTTGTCCTTTTTTTTGCCGATGTTGACGTAGCGCTCCACTTTCTCGAGGGCGGCCTTGTTGATGAGGGGGCCCATGTCGATGTCGTCGTCCAGGCCGTTCCCGATCCGGAGCTCGCGGGCGCGCTCAATCAGCCGGTCGCGGAGCTTGGGGAAGATGTGGCTGGTTGCGACGACGCGGGAGGCGGCCGTGCAGCGCTGGCCAGTCGTACCGAAGGCCGCCCAAAGGATCCCGTCGACGGCGAGTTCGAGGTCGGCGTCGTCGAGGACGATGACGACGTTCTTGCCCCCCATCTCGAGGCAGTGCCGCTTGAACATGGGTGCGCACAGCTGCGCGATGCCTTGGCCGGTCTTGGCGCTGCCGGTGAAGCTGACGCCGCGGACGTCGGGATGGTCGACCAGGTAGCTGCCGATCTCGGCGCCGAAGCCCTGGACGAGGTTGACGGCGCCCTTGGGGAGGCCTGCGGCCTCGAAGAGCGCGATGAACTTGGCGGCGCACACCGGCGTCCATTCGCTGGGCTTTAGGATGACGGTGTTGCCGCAGATGAGGGAGGGAAAGATCTTCCAGGCCGGGATGGCGATGGGGAAGTTCCAGGGCGTGATGAGGGCGAAGACGCCGACGGGCTCGCGCACCGTCTTGATGTCCTTGTTGGGCAGCTCGCTTGGCATCGTCTGGCCGAAGAGCCGCCGGCCTTCGCCGGCCATGTAGTAGGCCATGTCGATGGCCTCCTGGACGTCGGCGTGGCCTTCCTTCCTGACTTTGCCCATCTCGCGCGTCACCAGGTCGCCGAGGCTGGACTTGTTGGCTTCCAAGAGCTGCGCGACCTTGAAGAGGAGCTGGCCGCGCTTGGGGGCCGGGTGTCTCGACCAGGAGGGAAAGGCAGCCTTGGCGGAGGCCACCGCGCGGTCCACATCCTTTTTAGTCGAGCGGGGCACGATGCCCACGACGTCCTTCGTATTCGCGGGGTTGAGGCTCTCGAAGGACTTGCGGGATTCGGAGTCGGCCCAGGCGCCGCCGACGAAGTTCTTGAAGAGCTCGGTCATGGGGGACTAGGGGGTCTTGTAGGCGAGGTCCTGGTCCTTCACAAGGCCCGTGGCGAGGTCGCGGTATTCATGGGTACGCAGGTTGCGGTCGTCGATGCCGACGGTGTCCTCGCCGATCTCAACTCTGATGGGGAGGCCGAAGAAGTTGTCGATCCAGGCCCGGGCTGGCTGGTCGGCGTACGTGAAGTCGGTGCGCGTCGTGGGGCGGTCATAGGTCGTGGCCTGGCCTTGGACCTGGATGGCGGGGGAGGCCTTGATGCGCGTTATCCAGTCGAAGGGGGTGGGGAAGTCCCAGTCGGCGTAGGCGACGGGGAATGGGCCGGGGGCCTTGCGGTCGCATTGCGTGTTGGCCTGGCACCAGGCCTCGGCGGTCCGGGCGGCCCGGTCGAGGTAGACGACGGTGAAGTATTTTTTGCCGGGCAGCATCTTGGCGTCGGCCAGCTTGACGGCGGCTTCCTCGCCTTTGACGAGGACCGCGTAGTCTTGGCGGACGCCCTCGGCACCGTCATAGATGTACTGGTAGTTCGTGACCGCCTCGGTCTTCTTGAAGAGGTCGCCCAGGGGAGCGGGGAGCCCCGCGGCGGGCGGGGGGGTCGGGGGCGGAGGGGCCGTTCGCTTGGGCTCGGCGTGG
>CAYUKJ010000094.1:0-4879 GCA_964445245.1 uncultured Methanosarcinales archaeon
TCGGGGACAAGGACGAGGCCAAGCGCCATTATGAAGGCGCCTTGATCCGCGATCCCTCGGACGGCATCGCGCGGGAAAAACTCAAGAGATTGAAGGGCTTCCGGTTCCGCAGGTAAGGGGGCTTCGTATCCTAGTCCTTCTCGTCCAGAATGATCCGCTGCCCGTAGCCGCCCTTCGCCTCGGCCTTGCGCCGCCGGATCGCCTCCAGCTCCTCAAACGTCATGCCTTTGGCGGCGCAGAGGGCGTGAACGAGCTCCAGGACGCTGGCCAGCTCCCCGAAGTCGCCGCGCACGATGAACTCGTTGACTTCCTGGCGCAGCTTCTCCTTAAGCTTTCGCCAGTACTCTGCGTCGTCGGCGACATGCGTCGAGAAGCGCTCGCCGCGGGCGCGCATGATTTCCGGCAGCTTGTCGTGGATGAGCTTGTGGTATTCCATGACGGGCGCACGGGCGGGAGAGTTATAAAGTTAACCACCACGTTTTAATAGTCTGGGGTTGCCGGCAGGCTGCCCTTGTGCCTGGCGGCAGCAAGCTTTCGTGCAGCCCGTCGGGGATTTTCGGGGGCGGCCGACCACGCCGGAGGCGGATGAGCCCTGGCTAACTGAGACCCCGCCGCTTTAGAGTGGACCCTCCTGGGGGAGGCGGCCAAGACGCCTCTCAGTCATATACGCGTCCAACACTTCTTGAAGGCGAAACCCGATTTTAATTCTCCGGAGGTCGCTCTCCTTGAAAAACCGGATTTCTTGGCCTTCCTGAAGGTGAAAATCTTCAAGCACATAAGGGCCTCGCACAAAAAAGGTGTGGTTCTCGTTTTCTCCGTCCTCCTCTGGAAGATGAAATGTCCTGAAAAAACGCACATCGTTAAATTCGAAGCAGAGTTCTTCTTTGGCTTCTCGCTTGATCGCTTCTTCAGGAGTCTCTCCTGGCTCGATGTGGCCCCCGATGGTCGACCATTGGTTCGGAAATGGTATCGTGGGCTTGTCGTCGCGCAGCATCAAGAGCAGCTCCCCTTGGGCATTTTCGATGATGAGGCCAGCGGTTCTGCGGATCGCCATAGGGAGGAGGCAATGGAAACAGTTTAAATAGGTTTTGAAGCAGCAAGTACGAGCGTCCTTATCCCCTCAGAAACTCCGCCGCCTCCTCGACGCTCTTCTTGTAGAAGATGATCTGGTGCAGGGCCTTGGTGATCGAGTAGGGCCGGGGGTGGTGCCAGATGTTGTAGCCCAAGGAAAAGCCCGCGACGCCGGCGTCCATGGCCTGGCGGACGACGGAGAGGAGGTACTTGTCGTCTTGGGTGTGAGCCTCGCTGACGATGACGTGAGGGCTGGCCAAGCGCGCCTGCACGAGTATTCGTCCGGTCCGTCTTCTCCACGGTAATGTTTATATTGCGCCCGGTCTTCCCTGGACGGCAGCATGGGCACGGACGCAGGAAATCTGGAGGAGCGGATCAAGGAGCGGCTTTCACGCCTGCTCCGCCCCCTCCCAGCTGAAGCAACTCCTGCCCTGGATGTGAAGACCGGCGATGAACCGCTCAGTCAGGGCATAGGCCCGACCCCTTCGCTCCCCAAGAGAAACGTTGACGATGGGTCATCGTGGGCCTATCAGCTCCCACCCCCCTCGCCGCTGCCTTGTTCAGCCAGCGGGTCTGGAGGGCTCGGGTCGCCTCGTGCGCTGGCCTCCACCAAGCCGTCGCCCATTGTTCAACTAAAACGCTATCAAAATTATTCGGAAGCCCGCCTCACGCCGGGTGAGTCGCTTCTAACAACGACTTCGAAGGCACAATCAGCGTCCACCGCCTCCCGCCGCAATGCACGTACGGGCCGCAAGTATTTTTGGGGTGGCCTCTCCGTCGGCACCCTAGCGGCCGTTCTTCTGTCAGCGGCGATCGCTCGACGCCCATCCCATTTTGTGGTACCGCCTCAAGCACGGTGGCAGACCATTAAGCGGCACACGGTAATTCCTCCAGGAGAATATGCCATAGATTACGACATCACAATTCTTGAAGGCGGGACGCTAGAAATCAAGCCTGGCGTAACGCTCAAATTCACAGAAGACGCGGGCCTCACCGCGTACGGCACCCTGAATGCAGTCGGAAAAAATGAAGCACCAATCGCCTTCACAGCGCTTGGTGAGTCTTGGGAAAACATCTCCCTGCTCGAGAAAGGAGCCGACAAGTCCATCCTGGCGTATTGCCACGTGACGAAAGGAAATGGAGCCAAAATGCTTCACCTCGGCAATGAGCGGTACGGCGGAGGCTTGCTCATCAGGGATTCACGCCCCACCATTCGTAACTGTTACTTCTCGGACAATCAGGCCAAGGCGGGCGGTGGGCTATGCCTCCTTGATTCTAAGCCATTCATTGAGGATTGCACCATCGAAAACAATCGGGCTGAGGCAGAGGGGGGAGGGATCTACCTTGACTATGGGCCCACAGGCCTTAAGGAAACTAAGCGGAGATGGGGCGTCTGGTCAGAAATCTTAGATGGTACCATCACCCACTGCCTCATCCGGAACAATACTGCCAAAATGGGGGCGGGAGTCTACGTCACGAAGGCGATGGCCCACATCGAAGGCTGCACCATCCAGGGGAACTGGGCAGTGGCAGAAGGCGGATGCCTCTATCTACACAGCGCCCGTACGAATGTGTGGCGGAACAGCATCATCGAGAATTGCGCGGCGCGGGGAGAGACGGCCCTGTTCCTCGACAACTCGAAGGCGTATCGTGTGAAAGACAACACCATTCGGGGCAACTTCATCGCGGCTGGCCTCTCCAGGCCATAGAGGATGGTGAAGGGTTTCTGTTTCTCTGGAGCGCATATTCTTTGTTTAGTCATCTCCGATTGTTTCTGGAGCCGTCTTCCTTCTGGCTAAAAGCTATGCCCTGCTCTCAAATGGATGTTCCAAGACCCTCCAGAAGGGAAGAACGAAGACACGGTGTGGAAGCAAGGTGGCAGACCACCGCACCTCTTTTAGCTCCGCAAAAACTCCGCCGCCTCCTCGACGCTCTTCTTGTAGAAGATGATCTGGTGCAGGGCCTTGGTGATCGAGTAGGGCCGGGGGTGGTGCCAGATGTTGTAGCCCAAGGAAAAGCCCGCGACGCCGGCGTCCATGGCCTGGCGGACGACGGAGAGGAGGTACTTGTCGTCTTGGGTGTGGGCCTCGCTGACGATGACGTGGGTGCGGCCGGCGACTTTGGCGATCCAGGAGAAGGCCTCGGCGTTGTGGTTGTACTTGAGCTTCACGAAGTCAGCCCCCAGCTCCAGGGCGATGCGGGCCGAGTACGCGAGCAGCTCCGTGTTGAGCTCGTCGCCAATCGTGGGGCCGTGGGGGTACATCCAGGCCACGACGGGCAGGCCGTAGTCGTGCGCCGAATCGACCACGCGGCCGAATTCGGCGAGCATCTCGGGCTCGCTGGGGCTGCCGTCGTAGATCGTGTACCCGACGGCGGCCGCCCCGAGCTTGACGGCCCGATCCACCGAGCAGATCTGCTTTGAGATGGGGTAGATGTTGGGGATGGTCGTGTTCCCGGTGACTTTGAGGATGAGGGGGACGTCCTTGTAGGCCTCGTGGTAGTACTTTTCGGCGATGCCCGCGTGGAGGATGATGCCGGTGTACTGGCCTTCCAGCGCCAGGTTCAGGGGGTATTCGGGGTTGACGTTGCGCAAGTTGAAGTCCAGCGGCCCGTGTTCGAGGCCGTAGTCGTACGCCAGCCAAAGGGCCTTGCCCATCCGCAGCAGTTTGTCGACGTTGGCGGTCATAGTTTGTAGCGGCGCGTGCCGTGCGCCACCTCCAATGCGAACGAGTAGGGATGCCCCTCGTAGATCATCGCGGCAAGCGCGTCCGTGAGCCGCGCCGCCTCTGCGAGGGGGCGCTGGTGGAGGTTGCGCCCGGTCGCGGCGCCGCGGGCCCCGGCCTCCAATTGCTCATGCACGAGCTTTAGGAAGGCGCGGGCGCTCTGCTGCCGGCCCCCTGCGCAGATGACGCCGGTGCGGCCCGCCGCCCGGATGGCCTCGCGAAAGGCCGCCTTTGGGGTCTGCTTGCCTTTGGCGTGGGGATAGTTGACTTTGACGAAGTCTGCGCCAAGGGAGCAGCCGACCCCGGCGGCGCCCGCCACAAGGTGGCTGTCCAGCTCGTCCCTGACAGCCTTGCCGCGCGGGTACATCCAGAACACGGCCAGATAGCCCACGCGGTGGGCGTCCGCGGCGATCTGGGCGGCCTGGTAGAGCATCTCGGCCTCGAACTCGCTGCCCAGGTAGATTGTGTAGCCGACGCCGACGACGCTGAGGTGCCCGAAGCGCTCAAGGTCCACGGCCTGCGCGACGCTCCAGAGCTGGTGGGAGAACTGCTCGCCTTTGCGGAGATTGGTCTTGCCGTTGAGTTTCACGATGTAGGGGACGTGGGGAAAGTCCCTGCCGTATTTGGCGATGAGGCCGTAGTGTGCGGCCATCGCCCCAATCGTCCCCTCCTGGGCGATGCGGAAGAGGTGCTCCGGGTCTGCGTCGTCTGGTGCCACGCCAGGACCCACGAAGTCGTCGTTGAGGTGCTCAATCTTCTGGTCGCATGCGTGCAGGAAGAGGCGCCCGGTGTGCTTGGTCGCCAGGTAGAAGTTGCTGAGATAGGTGGAGTGGGACTGGGCGGGCACGTCGGCGGGGATGTGGATCTGGTGCCGCGTCAACCGATGGAGAGCCATGCCTCACCTCGCGCGGATAGGTCGCAACGGCATTTAAAAAGGTTGTGATTGTTAAGGTCCTGTTGAAATGGTGCGCCGCCGCCCTTACGGGCGAGCGATGACGTGGTGCGCAGAGGGTGCCGAGGGGGACGTGTCCTGTCGGGCTTTGCACGACATCCAGAGAAGCGAAGCTTCTCGGATGCCAGCAACC
>CAYUKJ010000095.1:0-4789 GCA_964445245.1 uncultured Methanosarcinales archaeon
CACTAGAAATTGACTACAGAAACCTTTAAAAAGGCCCTGGCGCCCCTCTCCGCCCATGGCAAAGCTCATCCGGGCCGGGGCATGGCGCAAGCTGGAGCGCCCCTACACCCGCACCTCCAAATACCGGCAGAAGGCCTTCGTCCGGGCCGTCCCGGCCTCCAAGATCGTGAAATACGACATGGGGGACCCCTCGCCCAGGGTCTTCGACTACACGCTCCTCCTGCGCTCCAAAGAAGACCTCCAGCTGCGCCACAACGCCCTGGAGAGCGCCCGCAAGTCGAGCAACCGGGTCCTAGAGCTCAAATGCGGCAAGACCGGCTACCGCTTCAAGGTCCGCGTCTTCCCCCACCACGTCCTGCGCAACAACCCGCTTGCCGCCGGGGCCGGGGCCGACCGCATGAGCACCGGCATGTCCCACTCGTTCGGCAAGACTGTCGGCCGCGCCGCCCAGGTCCACAAGAACCAGCCCGTCTTCGAGATCAACGTGGACGCACTGCACCTGGAGCTGGCCAAGGACGCGATGCGGCGGGCCCGCACGAAGTTCCCCGGAAAATACTATGTCGAGATCCAGCAGAACAGGAAGGTGGCGGCGCAGGAAGAGTGAGCCGAAAGCTCCATTCGAGCATCAATCTACGCCTTTTCAGGTCGTTATCGAGCTGTACCCGACCAGCTCGACGTCGTTGAAGCGCTCCTCGACGGTCCTGCGCTCCGTGATGAGGATGGAGAAGCGGTAGCGCCGGCCGACGGTGAACTGGTCGGGCTTGTCGGCGAACACGACCATGTCGGAATTCTGGAGCGAGTCGGTCGCAGGCCTGTTCAGCTCCGAGATGGTGATGGTCTCCGGGGGGCAGGGGGCGCACGTTCCAGGCGTGGGGCAGGGCGGGCACTCCGATTTCTCGACGACAAAGCCCTCTATGTTAAACTCACCGGACGAGAGGAGGGCTTCCTTGATCTCGTGGATAGCCGTGGACGAAAAGGTCGGATTTACGGTGGGGTAGGTCTTTGACCCTGTGCAGGCAACCAGCGCAAGCATGCACAGTGCCACCCAAAGCTTCATCAGGTCGGACCAATGGCGCCCGTATTTAAATATTTTGAATGCATGGGCCGCGATTAAACTCTCGCTTCGCTCGGCTTTTTCGGCCTCCGCGGAGCAAGTCCCCCTTGTCGCTGCGCAAGGAGTTGCGGAGAGGCTCGCCCCCAGGCCGGCAAAGGGACATTTTCACAAAAGCCGCACCCATGACAATGTGGCCTCCCTTTGAAGTTATAATCCCGCTTTTTCTCCGGAACAAGGAAGAACATGCATGGACTCAAGGCTGGAAGACCGACTTTACGGCGTAGGCCTTGTCGCCCTTCTCGAACAGGAGCTGCTCGAGTGGAAGATCTTCGCCTGTTAGGCCCAGGGCGTCCACGGCGGCCTTGTGCTTTTCGTATTCGGTCCGGGAGACGACGGGGCTGGCCCTGATCTCCCTGTTCCCATCCCGGACAGAGGCGTACTTAAAGCTGAATCCGAGAATCTCGTCGTCCATCAGGTCCGCCATGCCCCGCGTGAGGACCTCGGCTTTCAGGGGATGAACCTCTGACTGTAGGACCTGCAGGGCCGCGCACGTCCCCTTGGCCTTCTGCTCGGCCCGCGCAAGGGCCTCAAGGATTTGGTCCCCCTTCGCCTGGACGAGCTCATCGACTTCGTCGAAGAAATGCTTCCTCGGGACGTGGAAGACGTACACTTCGCCCTGCGTCTCGCCGCCCCCGACATGGACTACCCCAGACAGAGCGCCAGACTGCGCGGCAAGGATTGTGAGGTCACTGGCGGACAAGAGGGCGTCCAAAGGGTCGTCTGAGCCGGGATGCGTATGGAGGCAGATGCCGCCGCTTGCGGCGGGCTGGCTGAGGTAGAGGAACCCGCGATGCACGGTTGGGGCGCCCTTGTGGAATTTTCTGATTTCCTCGAACAACGCCTCGATTTTCGGGAAGTCATACTCCTTGAGCGGATGGAGCAGCTCGACTAGGCGCTTTTCCTCGCTTGCCAGCGAGGTCGCTTCCCCCGCGCCCATCCGGGCGGCGAGCGCCAAGGCCGCTGCGAACAGCCCGGGGCTGGGAGTCCCGGATCTATAGTGGAAGAAGCGGGGGCACTCTTGGAGGCTTTCCCCGGGCCCTTCGCGGGCTTGGAGAGCCTCAACAAGTGGTGGCCGGAGGCAGTCGACCAAGGACCGGACATTCTCCTCGACGCTAGCCCAGGCCCTGTAGCCGCCCTCAACTGGCCGAACCATGTGGAAGGCGCGTTGAACCGCGTTAAAGAGGCCGGGGTATGAGACAAGGTAGGTCCTGCCGTTGTGGTGCCGGAGGTCGGCCCCGGTCTCGCCGACGCCCGGCAGGCCGCCGGGATAAAAGTGCGTCGCCCACAGGTAGTTTACCTCAAGCCAGTGGCGCGCGACCAGGTCCGGGATCACGACTGGCGGCCCCATCGACGCTGACTCGTAGTACCTGCGGGGAGGCGATGCCGGCCTTTTATGACCTCCGGGGCCGATGTCGAGGGCGCGGTCCGGGTTTTCCGAAACGGCCTCGTTCGTGTTGCTGGACAGGCGGGCGAGAACCTGGTCGGCGGCCTCGTACACATCAGCGAGGTTTCTGGCGTTCATTGGCGATGCGCCGCCATCCGACCGCGGGGGGGCCGCGAGGGTAGGTCGGCGCCGTCATGTGCCGCGTGCGGAGAGCAGTTGTTTGGCAAGGAGGGACCAGGGGGGACCACGCACGCCAGGTCAAAGCAGGGATGCCTGGTCAGGGAAGGGTGATAGATGGAAAAATAGACGCGGCCCGTCGTGAGGTTTGCCAGGTCGTATGGAATCACGGTGTCGTCGCCAAGGTCAGTCGCGTAGAGGCGGACCTCGTCGCAGATGGAGAGCTCCAGCTCCGGGATCCGGCCGGGGGCCAGCGTCGCGAAGTAGCGGCGCCGGCCGAAGGGGTTCTCCCAACCCACAATCTTGCCTGGATTGGACGGGTCGATGCGGACGGCCGCGACGTAGCCGTGCCGGATGGCGCGCTCATCGATGCGTCCGGACAGGATCTTGTGGTTCCCGTGCATCTCCATAAAGGTTTCGAGCGGGCTTGGGGGCAATATTTCGGTGGACATGGGACCTGCCTTCTCGACGAGAAAGAAGCAGGCGCAATATTTAAGCATTTCTGTGGTTCGTAATTTTATGGTGGTGAATGAATATGGTCGCTGTTCCGCAAGCGGCCGCCAAGCAAGCCGCTGTTCGCGACGGCGCGAAGCCAGATCCTACTCATCCCATCGGTCCGCCTCTTGGAGCAGCTTGGGAAGCGCGGTTTTCACGTCTGAGGGGGAATCTGTGGCGCCTTCGAACGCAGCGGCAAACGCGGCGGACTGCACAAGATCGGTCTTGCTCAAATAGACCATGGTCGGCTTGTCCAATTCTTTGATGCGCCGGTACAGCGCAAGCTGGTCCTTCTCCGGATAGGGCTCTGTTGGGTCAGCCACGAAGACGACGGCGTGCGCGGCGTACTTGAGGGCGAGCCACGCGACCCGCTCGACATTGTTCATCTTCGCCTCGCGGTTCAGGGTGCCCGGCGTGTCGATGAGCTGCACGGTGCGCGCACCAAGGCGCAGCAGCCCCACGTTGAGCGTTGTCGTCGTGAAGGCGTAGGGCGCGATCCGGGGGCTGGCTCCGCACAATTTCGAGAGCAGCGTGCTCTTGCCGACGTTGGGAAAGCCCGTGATCGCGACGGTGGGCCCGTCGTTGAGATCGGGATACGCCCGCATCACTTGGCGCGTCTCGTGGAGGACCCGCAGGTGCGGGTCCAGGCGCTTCATGATGGAGCCCAGGCGCCCAAGGAACGCGCGCGTATGGGACATGGCGACTGGGACGCTGCGCGCCCCCCGGACCTTGACGGCGTAGTCGACGCGCAGGCGCCGGACCGCGATGACGCCCCAATTCACGGAGGCAAGCGCAGCCACCGTCGCCTTCTTGTCGAGGGTCGCCCTGACGAGCTGCGTGTAGAACTCAGGGAGATTGTCAAAGCTCGGATAGGCCTTCACCAGGGAGTTGAGGGGGGCGGCCAGCTCGCCAGTCAGCACATCGAGGCGCGCCTGTTCCTTCTGGCGCACAAGGTCAAGGCGCGTCGCGGCCCGGAAGGGCTTGCCCTGCACGTACTTTTTCGCCGCCCGGATGGCCGTGTCAAGGTACTGCGCGCCGGGCTGGGGAGTGGGGAGGGATTGGAAGTTCATCTTGGCACCAGAAGCCGCGTCCGTTTAAATGACTGCCGTCAGTGCGGGTTTGTAGAATATGTTCCGGTGCCGGCCTCGGGCGAGCCTCTGCGGCCTTGTGGGCGCACCGACAGGGGGGACCTGCCCCCTACGGGGGACGTCGGTTTGGGCGTCAAGAAGCACAGGCGAGCAGCTGGCACCGGCGAACGAAGTGAGATATTCTACAAACCCCGTCAGTGCGGCCTGTACATGGCGTCGGAGTGGGCGATATACGCCAGCAGAAGCAGCGCCTGGGAGAGGCCCGGGTCTTTTCGGGCGGCGGCGATGGCTTCAGGGCAATCCCTCTGAAGGTAGGAAAGGTGCACAAGCGTGCCTGTCAGGCCCAGGGAGGGGTCTTCAAGTTCTTCCCTTTGAAAGCCGCACGGGCCATTTAGAAGCTGGTAGATGGTCCCATCGGACGGCCCTTCCAGGCTCATCATCTACAATCGAGACTTAAAGCCGTTTATAAATCTATGCCTGCGGCTGGCCCTGTCGAAATCATCCGCCTTCGTCGGCTGCCGGCCCGCCCAT
>CAYUKJ010000096.1:0-4673 GCA_964445245.1 uncultured Methanosarcinales archaeon
GGCATCTTCGTGAGGGGCAGGGAAGGCATTATAAAGATTTCCCCAAGAGTTCCTGCTATTTTTGGTTCCTCAGCAGCTGCTTCTCGTCCACCTTCCGGAAGGGCTTTGCGGGGACGCCGTAGTGGACCATCTCCGGCTGGGTGTCCTTGGTGACGACGGCGCCGGCGGCCACCAGGCTGTCTTCGGCGACCGTTTTTCCGGGGAGAATGATGGCGCCCACACCAATTCGGCCTCCTTTTTTCACGGTGACGCCTTTGAAGTGCTTGACGCGCTCGGCGTCGCGGCCGGTGTAGTTGTCGTTGCTGGTCAGCACGCCGGGCGCGACGAAGACGTCGTCGCCAAGCTCGGAGTAGGCGGTGATGTAGGCGTTGGTCTCCAGCTTGCAGCGCGCGCCGACGGTGGACTGGTTCTCGACGACGGCGCCGCGGCCGACGATGGTGGCCTCGCCGATGGTGACGCGCTCGCGGACGGTGGCGCCGTCCGCAATGAAAACGCGGGGCCCGATCATGGCGCCCGCATAGACGGTGGCGTGGGGGCCGATGCGCACCTCGTCGCCGATGTAGGCGGGCGGCAGGGGGTCCGCCGAGGTCGTGAGGCTTCTGGCCGCCTTGATGGGCTGCCAGCCGATGACGGCGCCGTCACCGACCGAGACGAAGTTGCCGATGCGCGTCCGCGCGTGGATGACGACGTGGTGGCCCAGGCGCACGCCGTCGCCGAACTCGACGCCCTCGCCGATGACGCAGTACTGGCCCTGGGCGGCCGGCAAGGAGCGGTCCTTCTTGAGAGCGGTGGCGAGCGTGACGGTCTTTTTGGGAGGGGGCTGCGGCGCTGAGGAAGGGGCTTTTGCCTCGGGACCGATGACTTGCGTGGCGGCCTTCGGCGCCTTGGTGCGGGAGGCGCGCCGGCGCTTTGGCGCCAGCCCGAAAAAGTCCTTAAAGCCCAACGGCCATCCCTCCGTTGTCCAGGGATTTTTGCGCGGCCTCAAGGACGCGCAGGACGTGCAGGCCTGCCTCGTGCTCGGGCGCCGCGGGCGGCGCCGCGCCGGTGACGCACGCGACGAAGTGCTTGGCGATGGCCAGGAGCGGCTCTTCCTCCTTGATGGCGGGGATGTGGATGTCGCCGAAGCGCGTGGTCAGCGCGCCCGAATAGTCTGTGAACTTGCCGGCCCGCGGGTCGACGCCGCAGTCGTAGAGCTTGACCTTCTCCTGGGCCTCAAGGTCGTCGAAGACCGCCATCTTCGAGTCGCCGACGATGACGACCTTGCGCTCCTTTTTGGGGTCCAGCCACGAGACGTGGATGTGGGCGAGCTGCCCGGAGGCGAACTTGAGCGTGACAAAGACGAGGTCCTCGACTCCCTTTGTGACATACGCCTGGCCCTGGGTAGAGACCGAGACGGGGAGGGCGTCCAGGAGGTAGAGCACCACGGAGATGTCATGGGGCGCAAAGCTCCACAGGACATTCTCCTCCGTGCGGACTTTGCCGAGGTTGGTGCGGGCGCTCTTGAGGTAGAGGACGCGGCCCAGTTCGCCCCTGTCGATGACGCGCTTGAGGTGCCGGATGCCTGCGTGGTGCAGGAGCAGGTGGTCCACGACGACGATGCGGCCGGCTTGCCGGGCAAGGGCTAGCAGCGCCTGGGCCTCCTGCACCGTACGCGTCAAGGGCTTCTCGACAAAGATGTGCTTGCCGGCCCGCAGCGCCGCCGCCGCCAATTCGAAGTGGCTGGGCACGTCGGTCGCAATGGCCAGGGCGTCCAGGTCCGGGTCGGCCAGGAGGTCCGCATAAGACGTCGTGTACGCAAGGTGGGGCAATTCGGCCCGCATCTTGGCCAATTTCGCGGGGTCCTTGTCGCAGACCACCTTGAGTGTGCAGCCCGGGGTCTTCGCAAATGTCCGGATGACGTTGGGCCCCCAATTGCCGGCGCCCACGATGCCGATCGTGCAGGTCATAATTTTTAAATACCTCCTCGAAAACGAATCCTGGGCGCTTTATAAGAATTTGGATATCGCCCTAGATTGATTCTCTGTAATAGATATAATTTTACCATATAGAATATTAATGGCGGCTTAGCTGAGCCCATTTTCTTAAGAGTTTATCGTTCCTTCCTGGATAAAAGACATTCCCGCCAGAATCCGGCCGCATACCCGAAGTGCACGAGGAAGAGGAGGAAGGGCGTCCAGAGCGCGGCTGGTTTCGGATAGCGCACGACAACCGTCGCCGTGACAACGAGGACGCCGAGAAGATAGGCCAGGAAAAGGAGGCCGGCGGCCAGGAGCGCGGGCGCCCACACAAGACCGAGGAGTGCGAGGAGCACCAGCCCCAGGACGAAGGAGACTGCCGTAGTCGCGTACCAGCGCGTCGCCAGTATCCGGGGGTGCTTGCGGGCGATGAGGAGGGTGGCGGCGCCGTAGTCATGCATGCGCTTGGCGTGCTCGCGCAGCGTCGCGGGCCGGTGATGCCACACGAAGGTCGCAGGCGTCTGGAGAAAGCGGTAGCCGCGCCGAGCCAAGCGGTAGTTGAACTCGCCGTCCTGTCCCTTGATGAGGGCTTCGTCCTGCTGCTCTTTCTGCCAAGCTTCACGACGGTAGAGGGCGTTGCAGTTCGGGAGGCTTGGGACTTCGCGGACTTTTTTGGCCAGGCGGACCTGGCTGCTCGTGCCGCCCCCAAGGACGCTGCCTTCGATGATGCCTATGACCTGCGCCAAGGGCGGGTCGTCGGGTGGGGCGGGGTTTAGGCCGCCGACCGCAATGACTTTTTTCGGGGCTTTTTCCACAGCCGCCACGAGCGTCGGGAGCCAATGGGGCGGGACGCGGCAGTCACTGTCTGTGAAGGCCAAGTATTGGGTCCGGGGATTGGCTGAGGCCACGCCGAGGTTGCGGTGGGCGGCTGAGCCTGGTTTGGGATCCTCGATGACACGCACGACGGGGGCGCTAGTTGTGGCGAGCCTTTTGGCCAGTGAAAGGCTGCCGTTGCCGCCTTTGGGATCCGTGACAAGGAGGACTTCGAAAGCGTCCGTCTGGTAGTCCTGGGCGCGCAGGGAGTCGACGAGCGCCTTGAGCGTTCGCTCGGCCCGGTAGACCGGGATGATTACGCTTACAAAGGGTGGCATGGTCGAGGAGAGCCACGAAGGCCTTTTAAAGGTTTGGCGGCCTGAAGGCCCTCAATTCAGAGGTTATAGGCGGTAAGGCTGGCCAAGAACGCGGCTCTGTCCGGAATGTGCCTTCGCTGCCTTCCGGGCGAGGCATGGCCGGGTGCGTGGACAGGAGGGACCGGGGGTCGCCCCCTTCGGGGTGGTCCCGCCAGCGGGTGCGACAGCGGGATGCCGAGCAGGCAACGAAGGCCGAGCGCAGCGAGATTCCGGACAGAGCCCAAGAGCGCCATAGGTTTTTAAACGCCCGGGTGTTCTTCTTTTACATGCAACTCTCCGTCGTCCTGCCCGTCCACAACGAGGAGCCCAACCTGCGGCCCGTCTACAAGGAGCTGCGGGCCGAATTGGACCGCTGGGGCTCTGACTACGAGCTCATCTTCGTGGATGACGGGAGCACAGATAAGTCGTACGAGGTACTGACGGAGCTGGTGCGGCTGGACCCGAAGGTGCGCGTCGTCAAGCTGCTCGCGCGCTCGGGCCAGTCAACCGCGATGGCGGCCGGCATCGACAGGGCGCACGGCTCCTGGATCGTGACGATGGACGCGGACGGGCAGCACGACCCCCGCGACATCCCCAAGCTCCTCGCGCCGCTGGCCAAGGGCTATCACGTCGTCTGCGGCTGGCGCACGGGCCGGGAGGCCTCAGACGCCTTCGTCACGAAAAACCTGCCCTCGCGCCTCTCGAACTGGCTTGTGAACCGCGTCTCCGGCCTCCGGCTCAAGGACAGCGTCGGGGGCTTCAAGGCGTTTGACCGGCGCGTCACCGAGGCCATCACGATCTTTGGCGACCTCCACCGCTACCTGCCAGTCCTGGCGGCGTGGAAGGGCTTTCGCGTCACGGAGGCGCCCATCCGCGTCCGCAAGCGCCGCGCCGGCACCACGAAGTACACGTGGCGGCGCCTCACTCGCGGCTTCTGGGACCTGCTGGTCGTGAAGTTCTTCATCTCGTGGTCGAACCGCCCGAGCCAGTTCTTCGGGCCCCCGGGGCTTGCCGCGCTGGTGCTGGGCGCGCTGCTCAATGCCTTTTTGCTGGTGGAGAAGTTCGCGCGGGGCATCCACGTGACGCGCCAGTATCCGCTGCTGCTCATCTTCGCAATCCTCCTTGTCATCCTCGGGTTCATCCTGGTCACGACCGGGTTTATCGCAGACATGATCAGCTACAACACAATCGCAAACAGCTCGAAGAAGGCGTACGTGGTGGACCATGTGGTGCAGGCCAAGGAAAAAGAGCAGGGCTAGGGCCGCTGAAGGGGAGGAATCTCGCGCAGCGGCACAAACTTCTCGTCCGGAAAAGCCCGGATGAACTTCTCAAGCGTCTTCACAAAGCTGCCGCCGGTGCGCCAGAAAAAGTAAAACGGGACCCCCCGCGCCCTCATCGGGACAAATTCGAGGCTGTGCACGTAGAGATTGGGCGCGATGCGTTGTTCGAGGAGTTGTCGGCAGGCGCGAATCGTCCACCAGGCGCCCAAAGTGCGCATCGCGCCCCACGAGATCGGCAGGCGGCTCTTCGGAAAGACGGCGAGGGGGAC
>CAYUKJ010000097.1:0-4605 GCA_964445245.1 uncultured Methanosarcinales archaeon
AGAGTGGCCACGGTGGTGGGGCGGGGGTGGCCCCCTCCGGGGTGCCCCGCCACCCGTGGCAGGCTTGCCGAAGGCTCCGGAGCAGTTAGTGGCCCGCGTGGGCCAATGGCAGATCTGCCGACAAGCTTTCGGTTTGAATGGTTCCCTCAACGCCAGACCTCCGCCTGCACGAGGCTGGGGCCCCAAAAGAACGGCACTTTCGCGACGACCGCCACGATGATCTCGAGGTCCTCGGCGGCGAAATTGACGAAGACGCGCCCGCTGTTGTCGAAGTCGAGGCTGCGGAAGAGCCGGTAGACGGCGGCGTCGTACGCGTCGTTGGCGCTGTAGGTGACGCTGGCGTTCGTGTAATTGCACTGGCGGGGGCCGTCGTAGCCGGCGGGGAGGGACAGGTTGAGGAGGGCGCCGTCGGCGAACTCGACGGTCCAGTTGCAGCCGGCGTTCTCCTCGACGATGGGGATCCGGGCGGTCGACGAGTTCAGAAACGCCTTGTAGACGACGGAGTTGAAGCTTGAGCAGTTTGTGGCGTTGTAGAGGCTGTCGCCGGTCTCGTAGTAGAGGGAATTCGTGCCTGGCTGGAGCAGGCCGAGGGGGAGGTGGACGTTGTAGGGGTCGCCCAGGCTCGTGAAATAGTCGGCGTAGTCGGAGAGGTTGAAGGCGACCTGGCCGTTCGACCTGACCAGCGACGTCCAGTGGTCGCCCGAGTACGAGGTCAGGACGGCCTCGGTCAGCCGCAGCTCGGTGGGGATAGTGAAGTTCGGGCTGCAGGTGCCGTTGAAGTGCTCGGTCTGGAAGGTGAGGCTGATCTCGTTGGGCTGGGGGGGAAAGTATGTGGGTGTGTAGTTGATCTCGATGTAGGAGTCCGGGTAGAGGATGGTGGTGCTGTAGTTGCCGATCACCAGCACTTTTTGGGTGGCGCTGTTCTGGATGAGGACGGAGGCGATCGTCTCGTAGGTGGAGACCAGCGAGGAGAGGTTGCTGGCGTTGTAGTACTGGCCGCCCCCGCAGGAGGCCAGCGCCTGCAGTGTGGGCGCGTCGGCGTCCCGGCCAAAGCCGACGGCGTGGACCTCGATGCTGCGGTTGTTGCGGGCGTCGCAGGCGGCCTGGACTGCATCGTCCTCGGGCCGGTCGGTGAGCGAGTCGTTGTTGAGGTCGCCGGTCGTCCCCTGCTGGGCGCACTCGTAGTTGGCCTGCCCGTCTGTCATGACGACGATGGCCTTGCGCTGCGTGCCGGTGATGTTGCCGGCCTTGTTCGCGATGAGCTCAAGGTCGAAGCCCGTGCTGCCCCCGTTGTTGCGCATCCGGGCCGCGATGATGTTCTCTCCTGCCGCCAGGAGGCTTTCGTTGACGTCGATGTTGTTGCGCGTCCAGTACATCGCCGTGGACGTGTTGGGGTAGTTGGCGTCGATGCGGACCCCGTTGAGGTAGACGTCGGCCCCGTCGTTCTCGTAGACGAAGAGCCGCAGGTCCGCGTACTGGGAGGGGTCGGTGACGTTGAACTTCTTGCGGAAATAGTAGTCGCCGGTGTAGCGCCGGATCAGCGTGTTCAGGCCGGCGAGGTTGCGGCCGAGAGCCGCCCTTCCAAGGCCCCAGGAGCTGTCGTTGAAGCTCAGGTTGTTCCAGTTGGGCAGGGGCGCGGGCATGTTGCTGTCGTTGTACCGCCAGTTGTAGGCCTGCCGGACGATGAGGATGTCCTGGCTGTCCGCCGCAAGCAGGGCGGCTGCGGCGTTGATGCCGCAGCAGATGCAGGTGCCGCCCACGGCGGTGTAGTTGAGGACAGAGGACCTGAGGGCGCCCGAGACGTTGGTGAGCGTGACATTGGACTTGATGCCGGTGGCGAATTCGACGAGGCCCACGCGGGGCCCGGTGTTGTTGAGGATGGTCTCGATGAACGAGAGGGCGGCCTCCCGGGAGGCGTTGACCTTCTTCACGTCCCCCGCCGCGCAGGTCGAGTGGATGCAGCCCTGGGAGCCGCACCAGCCCCCGCCGGAGCTGCAGTTGGAGCAGCCGGCACAGTTGCTGAAGCACTCCTGCTCGGTCTGGTTCGTGCACCACTCCATCGAGCCCGACGTGTCGGTGACGAGGACGACGTCCGCCGGGACCTCGGTCAGGAGGATCTGCCCCAGGCCGAAGCGCAAGGGGACGGTCTTGAGGCTGAGGTTTTGGAGGGTCTGGTTGCTCTGGTTGAACAGGTCCGAGAGGTTCGAGCTGTTTAGCGTGATGGTCTGGGTGAGGTTGCTGCCCGGAAAGGTGTAGCCGAAGCTACCCAGCGTCAGGTAGGAGGAGTAGTTGCTGAAAAAGTGGAGGGAGATCGTCATGTTGGCGACCGTGCCCGGGACGTAGAACGCGTCGTAGAGGTTGATGGCACCCATGATGCCGGGGAACCAGTAGCGCGCCGTCCCGTAGGTGCTGGGTTCCTGGAACTCTTCGGTCATGTAGGCCACCTTGATGAAGCCCCCGGCCACGTACGAGACGTTCAGGTCGCCGGGGAACTTGAGGTCGAAGTCGTTGCGGCCGGGCGCAAGCTGGCCGCTGCAGTTGGGGGCGAAGAAGATGTCGGGGACCAGGGGGGGCTGGCTCGGCGAGAACCTCGCGCAGCTCAGGTTGTTGATGTAGAAGTCGAAGGGGGCTTCGGCGTCCAGCTCCAGCGTGAGGTTGATTGCGCCGCTGGTGTTGATGTCCGACGGTAATTTCTCGAGGAACGCGGTGATGTTGCCCTGCCCGACGAACCCGCCGAAGTAGACGTGCTGGCTGGTGCGCTTGTTCCGGATCCTGCGGAGGTATGCGGAGGAGGTGAACCCCCGCGTCAGCTTGCCTTTCGTGACGCCGGACACCATGAAGGTCTGGGCCAGCGCGTCTTTGCGGCCGGCATAGGGGGCGGCGCGGGTGTCGTTGTACACCTCCTCGCCGTCGAAGGTGAGGCGGACGCCCTTGAAATAGGGCGTGAGGTTCCCCACCAGGAGCGCCGACAGGTTCTGGGCCTTCTCGGTCTTGTTCGTGGCCCAGTACTCGCCGATCTGGAACAGGACGGTATTGTTGAGGTTCGTGATGTTGCCGTTGCGGATCTCGGCCTGGACCCAGGGGGCCGCAAGCTCGTAGACGCGGATCTCGCCGAGGCCGGCGAGGAGGTCCTGGGCGTAGGCGTCGAGCTGACGCGTGTCGGGGGACTGGACGGTGATCTTTGAGAGGACGAAGAGGCCGGCGAAGAGGAGGAGGACGGCCAAGATGGCGTCGACGGAAAAGAACAGGCCCTTCAAGCCACCGCAAATCTGCGTCTTTGCCCGCCCGGTCTGCAGTCTCATGAGGCGTCCTCCCACACGGCCACCTTCAGCTTGATCAGACCCGAGTGGTAGGCCACGACGCGCTCAAAGCGCGCCAGGTCGGAAGTGTTGAGGGCCGAGAAGTCCGGGGCCGAGCAGTTCGCCGCGAGCCGCGCAAGGCCGGGCAGGAGCTGGTCGGACATGTTTGAGCCGTTCTGGTGCCGCACATCGGAGACGTAGAGGACGGTTCCGAGGCCCACGTTCCACGCGGCGATGGCCGGGCGGCCGTCCGGGAAGCCCGCAAGGATCTCCGTGGAGCTGAGGTTGAAATTCAGGGCCAGGGGCTGGGGCTGCTCGGGCGTGAAGTTCTCGCCGACGGGGAACGCGAAGAGGGAGGCGTTGCCGGTGAAGGCGGCGGGCGTCGGGGCCGCAGCGGGAGAGGCAGGCCACGAGGCAAAGAAGCTCGTGTTGGCGTCGACGTGCCCGGTGAGGACGAGGCTGCGGCCCCCGCTGGCCCAGCGCTCGAGGGTTTGCGTCACATTCGTGATGTTGTGGCTTCCGCTCCAGGTGTTGAGGTTCGGGTCCTCCAAAACCAGCATTGAGTACCTGTCCACGTCGTTGAGGAGGAGGCTCAAGCCGCCGGCGAGCGTGTAGTTAAGCGTCGCGTCGGCCGGGGAGGCCTGCCGGAAGTACAAGTCGGCCTCAAAGGCCCGGAGGGCCGGCTCGGCGAGCGCATAGTCCGTCCCCTCGCCCAGGGTCTCCTGGAAGAAGACGGCCGTCCGGTTCGTGGCGTTCTGCTGCACAAGGGGATGTCCGGCCCCGCAGACGCCGCGGACCGCGAGCGCCCCGCCCGAGAGGTCTTCGAACGATACATAGTAGTCGTAGCGCGTGTTGAGGAGGAGCCGGACAGCCGAGTAGTTGAGCCTGGCGAAGCGCTGCACCTTCTGGGGGTCCAATAGGCCGGATGTGAGGAGGCCGGGCATCACCACGTCGGCTTCCGTCCAATTGGCCGGATACCCGCCCGTCATGAGGTCCTCGGCGATGCTGACGGCGTCATCCCGGAGCTCCTCGAACGTCTGGTCCGAGAACACGTTGATGATGAACTTCATGCCGAACAGCAGCCCGAGGAAGAACAGGACGAACGCCACCATGAAGTCCGGCGTGAAGGCCTGTCCTCGTCGATGCTTAACTTGTGGTCCGGTTGTGTTTTTATGACCACGACCGTGCCCACCCCCCACCCCCTCCCCCACCCGGAGGGTTCCGCGTGGGTCCTGCGGCAGTGGCCACGGTCGGCCCGGCGGGGGTCGGCACAGAAACACCCAGGGCGTTTCTGGCGCCCAGAAAT
>CAYUKJ010000098.1:0-4507 GCA_964445245.1 uncultured Methanosarcinales archaeon
CGCAGGCCGAGTGGGACAAGTACTGCTACCATTTGGGCCTGCCCCAAAAGCGGGTGGGCGTCATGGGCCCGGAATCCCTGGACGACCTGGCCAGGTGCGACGTCGTCGAGGTCAACTTCGACAAGCTCTCCATGACCGACCCGTCCGTCGACCTGAACCGGTACCAGAAGGCCGTCTACGACATGCTCCCCGCCGTCGACATCATCATCGTCGACGAATGCCACAACCTCAAGAACCTCCTGGCCAACCGGACGCGCGCCTTCATCGACATCGTCGAGCGCACAAAGGACAAGCGCTTCATCATGCTGACGGCCACCGCCTTCCCCAACCGGCTGCGCGACGTCGGGTTCCTCCTCTACATGTTCAATCCCATTAAGTACAAGCACTACGCGGCCCAGCCCTTCGACTACGCCTCGGACCCCTATTCCCTTCGCAACGCCATGAACTCGGGGGCCTGGTTCACGTTTTCGCGCGACGACGTCATCGACCTCTTCGACCTGCGGCCGCCCATCTTCGGCGTGCCTGACCTGGACGCCGGGCAGCCGCACCGCTTCGAGCTTCCTCCTGACAAGATCCGGCCCTACTTCGAGGTCTGGCGCGAGCGAGGCAGCATCTCCAAGATCCACGACCTCTCGCAGATCCTCCTGGAGGCCACGATCCCCGAGATCAGCCGCCTCACCGGCGAGATCCTCGCCCGGGAACCGCGCGCCCAGGTCTCCGTGTTCTCGTTCTACGTCGATCCCTTCTCGGACCGTATGGCCCAGGCGCTCGAGCGCCACTTCCCCGGGCGCGTCAGTCTTGTCACCGGCGAGATCGCCAGCGTCGAGGACCGCATCAGGATCGCCGAGCGGTTCACGGCGGGCGACCTGCGTGCCCTCGTCTGCTCAAGCGCCGTCGCCAGCGAGTCCATCCGCCTCATCACGCGCGACCGGCCCGCCTACGTCTTTTTCGCTCAGCCTCCCATCGACCCAAAGACGTACGACCAGATCATCGGCCGCCACATCCGCGAAGGACAAGCCGCGCCGGTCCACTTCATCGAGATGGTGCCTGCAAGCGACGTTCTCAACAGCCTCATGCGCGAGGAGAAGCGGGCCCAGGAACTCCAGGGCCGGCGCTTCCGGCGCACATGGCGGCCCGCCACCATCTTCGAGGACCGCTACCAGGCCCGCCAGGAGAAGTTCGCCGCCCAGGAGCAGATCATGCACGGCCTCCCCGTCTCCGACATCCTGGGCATCCTGAACGCGAGCGACGACCAGCCCCTCGACCCCGCCGTCCTCCCCAGCCTCCCCGGCACGCCCAAGCCGGAGAGCGAGGCCGGCCTCAACCACCTGTTCAACACCAACCTCAAGCGCGTGCGCGCCCATATCGGCCGCTCCGTCGAGAACCTCGTGCAAAGCGACGAGTTCGAGTACCTGCTCGCCAGCTACTCGATGGAGGAGCTCCTCAAGACCTCTGCCGGCGACACGAACCGCGCCATCGCCCAGGTCATCGCCGGCCTGGAGGCCGGGGCCGGGTTCGGCCTGGCGCGGATCCTGGACTGGGGCTGCGGGACCGCCGTCCTGGCGCGCGTCCTCGAGAGGCCCGTCGTGAACCTCGACCTGAGCGATGACATGCTCCGCGTGGGAAAAGTCTACTGTGACCGCATCGAATCCGAGCAGCCCGCGCGCTTCGCCGGCCGCCACAACGCCTTCATCGTCGGAAACGCGCTGCGCATGCCTTTTCGCCCCGCGCAGTTCGACCTCATCTCCTCAAGCTACGCCCTCCAATACAACGCACAGGGGACCAAGTTCAAGCGCGACGTCGAGAGGATCCTCCTGGAGACGAACCGCGTCCTTGTCCCGGGGGGCTTTGGCGTCTTCGCCCTCCCCAACCAGGCGACGACCCAGGAGACGCTCACGAACCTGTCCGAGCGCCTCCTGCCCATGTATGGTTTCCGCGTCCTCCTCTCCGATTTTGTCACCGGCTTGGGCCGAAACGAGGAGACCGGCCGCACAAACCAGGTCTTCCCGGGCTGTTATCTTGTCGTCTACCAGAAGGCCGCCGAGCAGGCGGACTTCATCGACGGAGGCGGCGACATCTTCGTCTACCCGCCATACAAGGAAGTCGGCGCCGGCGGCCTCCGTGAGCGCCGCGTCGGCCCCCGCGACGTGCGCCGGCCGTCCAAGCGCGCCAAGTACGAGGCAACGGAGTTCCGCACCTCTGATGACCGCCGGCTCGGGGACGTCATCAAGGACATCGCGTCCCGCTACCAAGGAGGTTCTCCCCCATGACCCTGACTGAAAAACTCCAAGCGGCCGTCGCGGAAGCCTCCCGCAAGGCGGCCATCGAGCACTTTGAGAGCGTCAACCGCGCCATCAAGGCCTATGACGCAGACTACCGCGACGCCGTCAAATTCGTCGAGCAATTCGCGCCCGCACAGATCGAGCGCAGCATCCTGGCCCTCGAGCACAGCGGCTTCCAAGGCGAGGCGCGGGCCCTCTTCGAGGCCGCGCAGGCCAGCCGCCAGGCGGAGGTGGCCGAGCGGTTCAAGGACAAGCACCTCGTCGTCGAGGTCCTGCACAATTACGCCGCACCCGGGCGCACCGAGTTCCTGGTGCCCGTCCAGGCCGACGACGGCACCCGCCTGGAGAAGGACTTGTCAAACCGCGTCATCCAGGCCGCGCTCCTCACGGACCCGCAGGTGAAGCACGGGCGCCTCGGCCCCTACATGGCCCTTTCCCTTGGCATCGGCGACCTCGCCGGGGCGCGGGCGCGCCTCGAAAGCCCCTGCGAGCCCTTCCGCCTCGCCCACGTCGGCCTCCATATCGAGGAGGCTGCCCTGCCGCTGCTTGGGGCGTACCCGGACGCGGGCCGCTCCATCGTCAAGGCGGTGCGGCATTCCTACCTTGAGTACGGCCTCATCACGACCTACAAGTCCGATGGCCGCTTCTTCCCGCCGCTGGACCAGGAGTTCGAGCTCGTCACGCCCGCAGGGAGCACGACCTGCCACGTCACATCCAAGATCCGGGGCGGCCGGGGCCGGGGCAGCTACATCGTCGGCAGCCTCAAGGCGATTTTTTGCGCGATGAAACTCCAGGTCGGCGACAGCATCGAGATCACAGAGCTCGCAAGGCACGCACGGTACAGCCTGAAGAAAGCGAAATGATGGTTTCTTTAAGTTGCAAGTAAAATTTTAAGGCAGGGAAAAGGTCTTGGCATACACATTTAAGTCGCCCACGATTCCACGACCCATGGCGCGATGGGGGTTCTTTGAAGGCATACGCAAGCGAGAGGCGCTGTCGTGGGCCTTTTACGATTTCGCGAATTCGGCGTATTCATTGCTCATCCTCAGTTTTGTATTCCCGATCTTCTACAAGCAGGCGATTGCGGGCCCACAGGCCGGCGACCTCTACTGGGGCCTCATCACCAGCATCTCCATCCTGCTCGGGGGCCTCGCGTCGCCGGTGATCGGGGCGATGGCGGACCATGACGCGCGGCGTAAGAGCAAGTGGGTAGTGTTCGCCCTCGCCGCAATGGCCGCGACGGGGGCGCTCTACTGGAGCGGGCCGGGCCTGCTCTTCTTCGCGTCCGCCGCCTTTATGGCTGCCAACTTCTTTTTTGAGGTGGCGCAGACCCTCTATGATTCCTTCCTCCTGCACGTGTCCACGCCGCAGACGGCCGGCCGCATCTCCGGCCTGGGGTGGGGGCTGGGCTACCTTGGGGGCGTCCTGGCAATGCTGGCGTTTCGGCCCCTGTACGAGCAGGGATTTATCGGGGAGCACGAGCCCCTCTACAAGCTCACGTTCCTCGCTACCGCCATTTTCTTCTTCGTCTTCTCACTTCCGGCCTTCCTGTTTATCCGGGAGCGCCCCGCCGCGCAGCGCCGCCCCTCGTGGCCAGCATTGCTGCGCATCGGCTTGCGGAACGTGGTAGTTTCCCTGCGCGAGATCCGAAGGCACCGCGCTATCGCGTGGTTTCTGCTCGCTTTCTTCCTAATGAACGACGCCCTGGTGACGCTCTTCGCCTTTATCTCCATCTACGCCCACGACACGCTGGGCCTCACTGTGGGCGAGATTGTCCCGCTCTTCATCCTCATCCAAGTCCTCGCGTTTCCCTGCACGCTGGCTGCAGGGTGGCTCTCCGATCGGCATGGCGGCAAATCCTTTTTACTTGGCGCCCTCGGCGTCTGGGTCCTCATCACTGGCGGCCTTGCTGTCGCGTCGTCCAAGCCATTCTTCTACGCCCTGGGCATCCTCACGGCCCTTGTCATCGGCTCAAGCCAGGCGATCGCACGCGCCTGGCTCTCCAAGATGGTTCCCATGGAGCGCCGGTGCGAGTTCTTCGGGTTCAACGGGTTTGCGAGCAAAGTGGCGGCGACCATTGGGCCCGTCGTCTTCGGCGGCATCTCAGTCCTCACCGGCAGCCAACGCCTGGCCATGGCGGCATTGCTGCCGTTTTTTGTCGTGTCATTCGTGATTTTTTCAAGGATTCCCGAAAGTCGGCCCACAACCATCTAGACGTGAAATCA
>CAYUKJ010000099.1:0-1620 GCA_964445245.1 uncultured Methanosarcinales archaeon
GAGCTGCCCCCCGCTGCAGCGCTTCGGCTTGGTCGCGCTGCACTGGCCTTCCGCCGTCCCGTCCGAGCAGCGCTGGCTGGGGGGCGCGCTGCAGGCCCCGCTGGATTGGCAAGTCTGGCCGGCAGGGCATTGGCAGGTGGCGCAGGCATCGACGAGCTGCCCCCCGCTGCAGCGCTTCGGCTTGGTCGCGCTGCACTGGCTGTCAGCGGTTCCGTCGCTGCAGGCGCCGCCGCCGGGCGGCTGCGTGTAGGTGAAGGCAGCCGGCAGCGTGAAAGTGCCGCCGGGCTGCGAGACCAGGATGTCGACGACGCCGGGGGCGTGCGCCGGGCTGACGGCGCCCAGCGTGGTGGCGTCGACGAAGTAGACGGTCGCCGCCGGAGTCGTGCCGAAGGAGACTGCTGTGGCCGGCGTGAACCCGGTGCCGGAGATGATGTGGAGGAGGCCGCCCGCGGCGGGGGCCTGGGCGGGCGTGATTGAGATGATGGACAGGCCGCCGGAGGGGCCCAAGTAGGTGTAGGCGTTCTGGAGCGTGAAGGCCTGCCCGTCGGGGTTGCGGGCCGTCAAGGCGACGGCGCCCGGCGAATGCGGCGGCATGATGACGCTGGCGCGCGTCGCGTCGATGCGGGTGGTCGCTAGCACCTGGGTATCGAGGAGGATGAGGAGGCCCTCGGCGAAGTTGGCGCCCTCGACAAGGACGGGGGTGTTGCCGGTGTGGGGGCCGGTGCCGGGATTGACGCGGATGAGGCGCAGCTGTGCCGCGCCAGTGTCGATGTACTCGAATAAGAGGAGGTTAATCGAGGCCTGCCCGTTGGCGCGGCGGACGGTGACGGGGACGCGGCCCGCGGCGTGGGGCGGAGTGATGGCGGACAGCGAATTCGAGTTGATGAATGTGGTAAGCAGCGGCGAGCCGTCCAGGTAGATGATGGCGGAGCTGTCGAAGTTGGCGCCCGTGACAAGGAGCGGGGTGCCACCGGCGAGGGGGCCGCTGTCCGGCCAGAGGCCGGTGAGCGTGATCGCCGTCGAGGGAGCGTTGGAGTACGTGTAGGCTGCGGCTTTCGTCGCGCTGCCCCAGGGAGCCTCGATCGAGACGTCGACGGGGCCGGCGGCGTGCGGCGGAGTGACGACGACGGCCTGCGTCGGCGTCAGAAGTCCAGGGTAGAAGTCGGCGGCCAGGCCGCCGAATTTCACGGTCATCCCTTCGCCGAAATTCGCGCCCTGGATGCCGACGAGGGCGCCGCCGATGGTGGGCCCGGAGGAGGGCAGGACGCTGTCGATGGCGGGCGGGACCTGGATGAATTCGAATGCGTTTTGCAGCGTGGTCTCGCGCAGGTCCGGGTTGATGATGGTAAGGGCGGCGCGTCCGGGCGGGTGGGGCCGCGTTTCGGCTATCATCTTCGTGTCGGAGATGCCGAGGGCGGGGATGGGCTGGCCGTCAAGCTTGACGATGGCGCCCGCGATGTGGCCGGGCCGCGAAAAGCCCGTGCCGGTGATCTCCAGCTGCGTCCCCCCGACGGTTGGGCCGCTGCGCGGGGTGACGCCGGTGATCACAAGGTCGGACGTGGGCGTCGGGGGCGGGGGCCCCGTGGGCAGTTGGTAGAGGTAGGCTTGCGGCTTGGGGGG
>CAYUKJ010000099.1:1630-4452 GCA_964445245.1 uncultured Methanosarcinales archaeon
CTGTCGGATGCGGCCGCCGACATCCTCGTGGAGCGCATCGGACGCGACGTGGAGGCGGACGTCGGCCCATCCGGCGGGGCCGGGCGGAGTGCGGATCGCGAAGGCCGTGTCGTTCTTGTTGAAGACCGTCGCAGGGTACTGGCCCAGGTAGACCGCGGTGACCTGGGCGAGGTTGAAGCCGACAATGAGGCTGACGTTCCCGCCCGTCGTCCAGCCGTAGGCGGGGATGATGAAGATGACGGAGGGGGCGGGGGGCGCGTAGTTGTAGCCGTCGATGACTTCGTCGAATTGGGCGTCGGGATTCGCGACTTTGACGGCGACCCTGCCGACGGGGTGCGCCGGCGCAATCACGCTCAGCACGCTGACGGACGGGTCCGTGCCGGGGCCGGGCTTGAAGAAGACGGGCTCGATGGGCGCGTCGAGTCCCCCGAAGGCGACGGTGGCGCCTGGGGCAAAATTGCGGCCCGTGATCGTGACGCGCGTATTGCCCGTCGAGGGGCCCTCGGCGGGCGTGATGGCGTCGATGTGGGGGGGCAGCGGGATGGGGTCCAGGTACGTGATGGCCTGGGGGGGGGTGTCTGAGAAGCCGTTGGGGTTGGTGACGGCAAGGTCGTACGTGCCGCGGGGGTGGGGTGGGGCCTGGATGAGGAGGGAAGAAGAGGCGAGGAAGGTTGTGGGCGCGTCTTTTCCGCCGACTTTGGCTGTTGCGCCGTCCTGGAAGTTCTTTCCGGTGACGCGGAGCTCGCCGCCGCCCGTCGTCGTGGCGGTGGCTGGCGCGCCCCCCCGGATGTCGGAGATGCCGACTTGGACGGGGCCGGCGGGGTGCGGGGGCGTCACGAAGCTGATCTCAGTCGTGCTCTTGACGACGAATCCTGTGTCGGCGTACGCGCTGCCGGCGAACGTCAGCGTCATCCCCGGGATGAAGTTGCGCCCGCGAATGAGGACGCGGGTGCCGCCGCTTGGCGGCCCCCAAGGGGGCTCGACGCCCGTGAGCGTCGGGGTCGGGTCGAAGAAGGTGTAGGCCTGGGGCGAGGTGGCGGACTCGCCCCGGTCGTTTTGGACGGTGATGTCGACGGTCGAGGGCGACGGCGCGGCGGCGCGGGGCGTGATCTGCACGGTCACGACGCTGTCGGGCCCGGTGCTGGGGTCGAACTGGAAGGTGGTGAAGGCGAGGCTGCCGACGCGGATCGTGCCTCGGCCGTAGAAGCCCCTGAGGGTGAGGCGAAGCGGGACGTTCTGGAAGATCGAGCCGACGGCGGGCGAGACGGCCACGATCTGGAGGGAGGCCTGCTGCACGCAGCCGTTGTTGACGATGGCGGAGTTGGGGTGGGGGCAGCACATCGCCGTGGCGCCGTCGCGGGCGAGGTATTCGCTTGGGTCGTCGCCGCAGCACTCGCTGGAGGTCCTGTCGGCGTATTCGCCCACGCCCGGCGCGCCGGCCCGGGCGACTTCGCGCGTGCCGGCCGAATAGCAGGCGTTGCGGTCGTAGGCGAGGCCGGAGGCCTTCCCGTCGCATTGGTAGGCCGGGATGCCGGTGACGCTGGGGGCGTCGCAGTCGACCCAGCCCCCGATGAATCCGGTGACGGTTTGGCAGAACGCGTAGTTGGGGCGCGGACCGCCGAGGTTGGCGAGGTTGGCTCCGACCTTGATGTTTACGTTGTCGTAGCAGCGGCTGCCGAAGACGCAGTCGCTTATCGCGTCGCAGCAGGCGCCCGTGGCGGCGGTGGCCAGGCAGTTGAGGCCGGAGTCGCAGACATTGGTCTGGGGGTTGCTGCACAGGTTGAAGTTGTCGCATGGCCAGAAGACGGCGTTGATTGCTTCCTTGGCGTCGTCGCCGCAGCACTTCGGGCTGTAGAGGGCCGGGTCGAGGCCGGTCTCGGGAAAGGCGATGTCGTAGCAGGGCCGGCTCTCCGGGCATTGGGCGACGATGGCTTCGCAGTCGACTTGGCAGGCGTCGTGGTTGAGGCCTTCGCCGCAGAGGGGAAGGGGGATGCCAGGGTAGATGGCGGCCTGCCCGATCGTGGCCTGGCTGGCTTGCGGGGGCGAGAAAGTCCCCGGCGGAAGGGTCTCGCAGGCGGCAAGCAGGAGAAGCGCAACAAGTGCCAAGCCCACCCATGTAATCGTAAGCCGTCCCATGACTAGCACCGCCCGAAGACTACGTATTTAAAAGGATTTCCCTCGCGGATTTCTCTCGCAGCAACTATTAATGATTCCGGCCCATTAAACCCACAGCGTATATAAACCTGCCAGGATTCTCCAGGACATGAATGTCGATGCCAGTGATGGGTCGGCCGCGTATCTCCTCCTGAATGAAATAGCCGAAGTCCGGGACCGGGACGTGAGCCGGACCCGATTTTCTCCGTGTCTTCTGGCGACGCCGGTGTCTGGGGCCCTGCTCAGCTACCTTTGGTATTTGGACCAGCGCATCGGATACTTGCGGAATGAAGCGCGATTCGAGGTGGAAGGGTCGCTGAGCCCCCCGGGGCCGCTTACGGGCCAGGAGCGCCTTGAAGTCTTGGACATCCTCAACCGAATCGGGAATTCCCCAGAAAATCTGGATGAGCGGCGCTTAGCCTGCCTGGAATACGTGAAGGAAGCCGAGCTGCGGACGCTCGAGGAGCATTGTGAGGTGCGCGGGCTCTCAGAGGCAGCCTTGCGGATTGGGGACCGGGACGCGGTGGCCCGCATGCACCGCTACCTCCAGGCGCATCGGGGACCGTAGCGTCTTAGAGGTGTGGCAAGCAAGCCAAGGCCGGCGATGGCCGGCGTGAAATAGGGGGCTGCTGCCCCCTATGACCCCCTGTTCCGCCGCGCTTCTCGTC
>CAYUKJ010000100.1:0-4422 GCA_964445245.1 uncultured Methanosarcinales archaeon
GGAGATTCTTGTATTGCGTCTGGATAGCCTTGACGGCGTCGCCCGTGCCGTCCGGAGACGAGTCGTCCATGACGAGGACGTGCGCGTCGGGGTGGCCTCTCATGGCCTCAAAGACGCGCGGGATGAGGCGCCCGATGTTCTTTTTCTCGTTATAGGTCGGGATGACGACGACGGTCCGCATATGAACCCCCAACAGGATAGTGGTAAAATTCACCACTAAAGGATAACGAATCTATATAAACCTTTCTGTTTTTTCCAATCGTCCAGGCCCCTGTTCCCGGTGAAGACGTGCTTTATTTAAATATAGTACATGTCGTTTATAAATGCCCTAGGATGCCTTAAGACATGAACCCACCCGCTGCACCCCTTGCAACCCCCTATCCATCCGCCTTGAAGGCCCTCCAACTCGAAGGCTTATAAGGAAGTGCCTACCACTGGCTGCATGCCTTCCCCAATTTTTTGCGGAGTCATCCATCACGACACCTTCGGGCCCGGAAGACTGGAGCATGTCCTGTCGGTGCTCCGGCCTGACTGGGTCGGTGTCGAGTTCGACGAGAATCGCCTGGAGCTTGCCAGGCGCGCGCGGAGGTTGGCCCGGGATCCGTCCAGGCGGGCGCGCCTCCTTGAAGACTACCACGAAGAGCTCCGCGAAGACCTCCGATGGGAGCGCCCCAAGGTAGAATTCAGGCCGAACCGCCGGCTCGTCAGGCAGCTGGTCCGCGCGATGGACTACGAGGTCTTCATCGCGCAGAAGTATTGCGCGAGGCATAGCATCCCCCTTGCATACACGGATCCTCCGAAGCGCCGGGCGACCACCCCTGCGGATTACATCAAGGACTTCATCCACCCGTTCGCGACCATGACGTTCCCTGAGTACTATGTAACGCTTGCCCGCCTATATCGCGACGTGGACCTCGCCACGCAGCACATTGAGCTTTGCGACATGACGCTCGACCCCTCCGAAGTGGAGCTGGCCGTCGAGCAGGGCCGCATCGACCACTTCCGCTCCCGCATCCTATACGCTAAGGAGAAGATCGACGCGCAGGAGGGCGTCGGCCTCCAGCTGAACGGCGTTGTCCATGTCTTCGGCAAGATCGCGCGGAACGGGCACTGCCCCAACCTCTGCGAGCGCTACGAGGACAGCTTCCGCCTGAAGCTGTGCGACGCCAATGGCGCGCATCTTGAGCGCGCGTCCGCGTACGCCCTGCGGCACCGCCTCCGAGCCGGCAGCCAGTCCGCGTGCGGCAAACTATTTCTCCAATGAGGGCCGCTCGGCCTTGTGCCGCTCGTCCAGGAGCGCCAGGATTTCGCGCAGGGGCAGGTCGTCCTTGAAGTCGGGGAGGACGCGGTCACTTCGGGGCAGGAAAGGAGGCGGGTCGATCCGCTCGTTCATGTAGCCCCCGTGGTTGAAGATGCGGCCCGGCCCGGGGAGGATGCGCTCGAGCTGCGTGAGCCTGGCAGCCTCGGTGAGGAACGGGACGTGGATCTCGCGCGCGAAGGCCGGGACGTGGACGCGCTCCTGGTGGACGATGAAGACGACGAGGGCGACGGAGAGGACGAGGGCGACGAAGACGATCGAGAGGATGTCCAGGTTTGCGGGGCTCCGCATGACGTTCGTCTCAAGGCCGATGGCCTCCTGGATGCTCGCCGCCGGGCCGGTTGATGTGGGTTTGCGGAAGAGGAGCGTCACAGACGAGCCGCCCGAGGACTTCTCGACGGGCGGCAGTGCCTGGGTCTGAGGCGAGGTCCGCGCAAGGCCGCCTCCTCCGCCCCCACCACCGCCCCCTCCCTGGGCCTGCCCTCCCTCCGGGGCGGGCTCGCTTGGGGCGCTTGGGGCGGGAGGCTGGTCGACGGGGAAGAGGTCGACGACGCCCTCCTCTTCCGCGCAGTCTGCGTACTCGGCGGGCTTGCCCTGGGAGGTGCCGCAGCGGCTGCGGTCGCTGCAGGAGCGCGAGGTGCGGTTGTTCTGGCAGCTGGTCCAGGTCGTGCAGCTCCAGTCCGGGACGCAGGGAGCAGTTGTAGTGGAGGACGTGAAGGTGTAACCGCCCTGGGCGTTCAGCGTCCAGAGGCCGTCGAAGGTCCGGCCCTGGCTGGCCCATTGGCTGTCCTGGATGTTGTAGGCCGTCTCCGAGACGCCTGCGGCGGCCAGGAAGGCCGTGATGGGGGCGCGCAGCGATGTGCTGGCGGTGGTGACGCTCTGCGCAGCCGAGGCGAGCGAGCCCGTGACTTTGATGTCGGTTGCGGCCGGCTGGAACGTGACGGCCTCGCCGAGCTTGCCGCGCTTGAACGTGCCGTCGTCGTAGAGCTTGACGGCGGAGGCCCGCTGGACCGCTGTGACGACGGCCTGGGGTTCAAAGTCGACGCCGGCGACGATGAGGCCGCCGTAATTGTCCAGGACGCCCGGATCGGCCTCGATCTGCTTGGTGAGGACGGCGTCGAAGGGGACTCCCCACTGGGTCAGGAGGTTGCCGGTGACGAGGAGATTCTTGAGTGGGCTGATGCCGCCCGGGTTCTGGTTGGCCCCTACCTGGTAGGAGCCCCACACGAGCGCGACGCGGTTGAGGGGGTGAAAGACTGGCCGGTTCGTGAGGTTCTTGCTGACCTCGACGGTGGCCGCCCACCGGTCGCCCCCGACCGAGGAGAGGTAGACGGGGCTGTTGCTCTCGAAGTGGTCGTTGCTCCACCAGATTATGCAGTCCGCGCCGGCCACATAGGCCTGGACGGCCTGGTACTTGATGTACTCTGGCCACGTGTTCTTGATGCCCGTGTCTGATGCGGCTGGCCAGAAGTTCTGGAGGAGGGCGCAGACTGGTTTATTGCCCGCAACAGCTTTTGCGAGGCGGACATAGTCGTAGACCTTGTTCGTGTAGTAGGCGCTCTCGCTGTAGCGGTAGAGGCCCTCGACGAGGATGCCGTCGAAGTTGAGGCCGACGGGCTCGATGGTCGAGAAGCGCAGGTCATTGCCTGCGTCGTAATACCACGAGAGCGTGTACTCGAAGTGGGGCGTGTAGTAGACGGGCCAGTCCGGGTAGCGTGAGCGCAGGCGCGAGTAGGCGTTGTTGAGGCCGTCCCGGCAGCCCTCGGAGACGAACGTGTAGGCGTCCTGACGCGCCTTGTAGTTTCGGCTGTCGGCGACCTGGGAGAGGTTGAGCGGGTACCCGAAGCGCGCCTGGAACTGGGCGGCGTATTTCCTGATGGCGGCGCCGGTCATCTTGAACTTGATGGGCAGCTCGTCGCCGTTGACAAGGCCGCGTACCTGGCCTTTGTAGTTCGCGTCAGCGTAGAGGGCGTCCAGGCGGGGATAGAGGTAGGTCGAGAGGCGCGTGTCCAGTTTCTCCGGCTCGTACTTGAGGTAGAGGCAGGACTCTGCCTCGTCGGCGATAAATGAATGGACGCTCAGGTAGACCGGATGGGGGCGACTCTGGTCGATCAGGCGCTTGAACTGCCCAAGGGTCGGGCCGGGCTCGGTGGACGAGAGCATCCAGCCGCCGCCAAGATAGGCGTCGAAGGCCCCGTTGTTGAAGGTGTTGATCTGGTCGGTGATGTAGTATGAGGCGGTCTCGAAGTTGCCTTGCCCGGAAGGTGGGGGCGGGGGAGGCGGTGGAGGGGGTGGAGGAGTCGCCGCGGCTTGGAGCGTGAAGCGCCAGACCGGAGAAGCCGTAGTCAGGGATCCTGAGACCGCCACGATTTTCCAATAATACGTGCCGGGGGCCAGGGCCTGCGAGGTCCACTGCGTCTGCGTCCCCCGGAAGACCTCGGTCGCGGGATTGGCGTTCGTGTCGAGGAGGAGGCGGTATCCGAGGGCGCCGGTGGCGCCGTACCGGAACGTCGCCCGGTCGCCGGTGACGGTGGCGCCGTTGGCGGGGGCGGAGAGCGTGGGCGTGCCCAAGGGCTCGGGGGGCAGGTCCGGGGCTTGCGAGACGGAGAAGGGGCTCCAATCCAGCATCATGGCGATGTAGGCCACGTCCGACCACACGTACGGCCAGTTCCCGAACCCACCGGTCGCCTTGCCGCCCGTGTTGCTGTTGTAGGACTCGTACCCGATCTGGCCCATCTGGAGCTGCTTGAGCGTGAGGTCCTTGAGGTAGTCCGCGTCGGCGGTGCGGCCCTGGCGCTTGAAGCCCAGCCACGCGACCAGGTTGATGTTCATCCAGTTGGCGCCGGACCAGGTATCCGAGCCGTCAGGAGAAAACGAATGGTCGTTCCGCGAGATTGTCGGAAGTACTCCGATGCCGCTCACGGGGCCGAACGTCTGCGCATTGCGGAGCTCGTCGGCAAGCTTCGTCTCCTGGGCTGAACCGGTCGCATCGGCCATCATGAGCATGTAGGCGGCCGCGGATTTCGTCGGCCCGTTGGCGTCGGCTGCGGGGGCGTTCGTGGACCTGGCCAGGTCGTAGAACCAGTCAGAGACCCAGAGCTTTT
>CAYUKJ010000101.1:0-2558 GCA_964445245.1 uncultured Methanosarcinales archaeon
CGCGATGGAAACTGCGGGCTTTAGCCCGCGGAGGTCCCCGGGGTGCTTCTCTCATAAACCCGGAAGGGGAAGGGCTAAGGGCCAAAGGAGAACTATCGAAGGGAAAGCCAGTCCTGCGTTTATAAACAGACCTGCGGGGGCCGCCGGGCTGACAGTGCTTGCTCGACGGGAATCTTTTTATCCAGGGAACGCTTAACTGCTATTGCGTGATCTGCTTTTGTGCCTGGGGGAGCAATCCGTGAACCACCGCGAGTGGCTTGAGACGAACTATCCGCACATGCTCGTCGGCGAGGCGGAGCCCGTGGATTGCGCGGTCTGCGGGGAGGAGACGAGGACGGACCCGGGCTTCATCCGCCAGTTCTACACATGCAGCGGCGACTGCAACGCCGTCCTCCAGGAGCAGTACGACAGCGGGATGCGCACGCGATGGGCGTCCGGGGCCGGCCGCCGCTATCATCCCTCCAACGAATTATTCGCTGCCCGCGCCTACGCGAGGCGCGGCCAAAAGAAGGCCGAACAGGGAAAGCCGGCGGTCGCCCGCAGCTGGGACGAGCTCGCGGGATTTTGCATGAACAAAATCCGGGTGGACGGGCGCGTGAATTTCAGCAGAAGCCAATGGAAGGGGGTTCGGGATGAGGCGGCCGGGCTGGAACGGGCCCTGGCTGCGCTGGGGACGGATCGACCATGAACATCGGTGCGGTTCGCTGAAATGACGTCATAATGATATTGCGTCATAATAATATTGAATCTTGAAATGGGTTCATTCCCCGCCCTTTAGGGCGTCATTTCAAGACCAGAAATCCCGCCTGTAGAGGCGAGGCGCGCGCATACCGCGTGCCTTCAGGCCGCGGTGCGCGCCGAGCGGCGGGATTTCTGATTCTCACATTCTGCAAGCCTTTTGAGACATAAAGCTTTAAAAGACGCCAGTGGTCCTGCACCCTACCAACGCGGGTGTAGCTAAGCCTGGTTATAGCGCCACGCTCATAAACTTGAGCGCCGAGACGGGTCCGTCGATGACGAGCGCCAGTGGTGCGCCGTGGAGGCCGGGGGCTCAAATCCCCCCACCCGCATCCAAAAAGAATATGTATATAAACCGGCGAGCGCTTGGAATGGCATGGTGATTCCCGTGCCGCGCTGGCGGTGCCTCTCCTGCGGACGGCTGGCCGAGGGCGACGAGCCCCCCGACGAATGCTCCGAATGTGGAGCCGCAAAAGAGGACTTCGAAGAGATCGAGGAAGAAGGCGAGTAGGGCGCGCCTCACCGCGCTCTTGGAGGGGAATCCATTTTCTCCGGTGTTTCGCTGGCCAGCCCCCTTCCATAGCGCGCATCAGCCCATCACCTGCCGAAGGGGCAAACCTTAAATATCCCGGTGTGATGGAGCCTCCTCATGGCACGACGGCTCTTCACCCTCCGCGACGCTGAGCGCGCGCTACCCTTGGTCCGGGCGCACCTTCTTGACGGCCTCCACGCCAAGGAGCGCCTCGAGGAGATCCGCACAGAGATCGAGCGCCTCGACGCAGAGGCAGGTATCGACGACGACTTCCAGGTCCGGCTCTTCGCCCTCCTCAAGGAGCACCACCAATTGTCCGCCCGCCTCTTCGACCTCCTGGAGTCCCTTGAGCGCCTCGGCGTCGTCATCAAGAACTTCGACACCGGCCTCGTCGACTTCCCCTGCCGCTTCGAGGGCCGCGACATCTACCTATGCTGGCAGCTCGGCGAGGGACGCATCCAGAACTGGCACGAGCTCCAGGAGGGCTTCGCCGGCCGCAAGCCCATCGTGGACGTCGAGTCCGAGCTCCAAGAGCCCTAAGTTCTGTCGGCAGTTCCAGCGGACCGGCTTTGGTGAAAATGTGCTTTTACGGCCTTAAGGGCGAGCCTCAAGGCGAAATACCGCGCGTCGACAAGGGGGTAGCCCCCAACGGGGAAGGTCGATCTTCACGGTGACTTGGTGCAGGCGAGCAGGCCGCAAAAGGCGAGCAAAGTGAGGTTTTCACCAAAGCCCAGCCGACCGGAAGGTATAAAAATCATGCTTATCTGATTTTCCTAAGCATGCCGACGTTCAGCGTTTCCTCGCAACCCCCTCTCAAGGCCGCGGCCCCGCTCCTGGTCCTGGGGGCCTTTGAAGATGCGCCCCTCGACGGAACGGCGGCGGCAGCCGACAAGGCCCTCGGCGGAGCGCTCAGCCGGGAAATCCGGGCCAAGCGTTTCACCTGCGAGTACAAGACGGCCGCCAGCTTCACGCCCCTCGCACGCCTCCCCGTCGGCCGCCTCCTCGTCCTTGGCCTGGGCAAGCGCGAGGACTTCACACTCGACAGGCTCCGCCGCGTCTCAGCGCTGGGCGCCAAGGCCGCGCGCGGCCTCAGCCTCGACACATTCGCCACGGCGCTCCTGGAGACCCGGCCCTCCGCAGCCACACCCGATACGGCCGCGCAGGCCATCGCCGAAGGCGCAAGCCTGGCCGCCTACCAGTTCGCGCCCTACCTGACAGATCCCAAGCGGATCAAGCCGCTCAAGCGCGTCCTCCTCCACGCCCCAGCCAAGGAGCGGAAAGCCGCCCA
>CAYUKJ010000101.1:2568-4398 GCA_964445245.1 uncultured Methanosarcinales archaeon
AGCGGCCGTCCACTCCCCCAAGTACTTGGAGCAGCAGGCGCGAAAGATCGCCCGCGATCACCGCCTGCGCCTGCGCGCGTACGACGCGGCCGGACTCAAAAAGCTCGGCATGGGCGGCCTCCTGGGCGTCGGCCAGGGCAGCGCCAAGCCCCCGCGCTTCCTCGTCCTCGACTACAATCCCGGCAGGAAGCCCGTCGTGGCGCTCGTCGGCAAGGGGATCACCTTCGACTCGGGGGGCCTCGACCTCAAGCCCGCCAAGAACATGGAGGACATGAAGCACGACATGGCCGGCGCCGCCGCGGTCCTGGGCATCATGAGCGTCCTGCGGCCTTTGAAAGTGAAGTGCCGCGTCATCGGCCTGATCCCGGCGGCCGAGAACATGCCGGGGCCCAACGCCTACCGGCCCGGCGACATCCTGACCGCCTACAACAAGAAGACCATCGAGGTCCTCAACACAGACGCCGAGGGCCGCCTCATCCTCATGGACGCCCTCGCCTACGCCGACTCCCTGAAGCCGGACGTCATCATCGACCTCGCCACCCTCACCGGCGCGATTGTCGTCGCGCTTGGGCCCTGGGCCGCCGGGCTGTTCGGCGACGCCAAATACGGCGACCTCCTCCTGGCCGCCGGCGAGGCGTGCGGCGAGCGCTGCTGGCGCATGCCCCTCTGGGACGACCACCAGGAGATGATGAAGGGCACGCACACCGACCTCAAGAACATCGCCGACCAGCCCTACGCGGGAAGCATCCAGGGCGCCGCCTTCCTCAAGAACTTCGTGACGCGGCCCTGGGTCCACCTTGACATCGCCGGGACTGCCTGGACCTCTGAAGAGCGCGACTACGAGCCCAAGGGCGCGACGGGGTGGGGGGTGCGGCTGCTGGCGGAGTTCTTGGAAAGAGTGGGAAAGTAGAAAAAGGAGGAAAAGGAGTCTGCTGGAAGATTATTAAAAAGCTTATTTATACTGACCACTAGGTAACTTTATAAACTTCTAACAGGTCATGCATGCACATGCAGAAAGGCGAAAAGGGTAAGGTCTCCGCCAAGGTCAAGGAACACGTCGTGGAAGGCCGCTACGACCACTACAAGGACTTTACGCTCGACCCCAAGGGCTACTTCCTCATCCGCGTCAACCGCGAACTGGGGCTGCTGGAGATGGCCCACTGCGACAACCATTGGAAGCCCAGCTTCAAGGAGCCCAACCGGATCCAGCTCGTCATCCGCGGCAAGACCCCCAACGACGTCTACTGGGAGGCCTGCAAGCGCGGCCTTGTCAGCCGGCTCGACCACGCCGCCTACCTGGGAAAGGAGCTCGAAAAGGCCTTTGTGGCCCTCCAATTGGGGATCGACTACGTCCAGGACGAGGACTTGAAGCTCCCCCCGCCAGCATGACAAACGAGCCTTCCTCCATCGCACAGGCCATACGGCCCGCTCCCCCGAAGATTTGCACGTACGAACTCCCCCTCGTCCGCATCGTCCAGGAGACGCCGGACACCTTCACCTACGAGTTCAACCTCCGCTCCGACCAGCCCTTCGCGTACTGGCCGGGGCAATGGGCGTTCCTTGCCCTCAAGAAACCGGAGGGTACGGCCGTGAAGCGCGCGTTCTCGTTCTCCTCCACGCCCACGCGCCCCGGGACGGTGGCCTTCACGATCAAGCTCCTCAAAGGGGAATTCACGGCCCTCCTTGAAGGCCTTCAGCCAGGCGCCCCCTTCCAGGTCAAGGGCCCGTTCGGCGAATTCGGCTTCAAGGACAGCGTCCCCCCGTCGCTGGTCTTCATCGCCGGCGGGACCGGCATCACGCCCCTCATGAGCATGATCCGGTACGTCACCG
>CAYUKJ010000102.1:0-4371 GCA_964445245.1 uncultured Methanosarcinales archaeon
GCGCCCAACGGCCATAGGCCGTTGTGGCCCCAGAAACCCGGGGTTTCTGAGGTGCTGAGCACCTGTGGTGCTCGCATCCCAGCGCCAGAGGCGCTGTGGAGCTCAAAAGCGCCCCGAGCGCTTTTGTTGGGCGGAGGTGCATCATTTCAACAGGACTAGTCTAGGATGACGCGAAGGAGGGCAGCCAGGAAGAACGAGAGGACGCAGAGGGCCAGGACGAAGAAGACCCACGTCACCCTAGAGACGCTCTTTTCCTCCCACTGGACCGGCGGGCCGAGCCGGATGGGCGGTGATTGGGGGAGCTCGACGGTGGAGGCCTCCTCGATTACGCTATCCGGCACGCCGTCAAGGAGGAGCTGCGCCTTGATGTCCGAGAAGTGCCGGCCCGTCTCCAGCTCCTCCTCCATGAAGCGGCGGACCTCGTCCAGGGGCGCGTCGGGTTTCACAGGCCCTCCCCGCCCGACCTCCTTTAAATAGTTTGTTGGGGCAGCGGCTTTGTGTAAGAAGTCGCCTACGCGACACCCCGGAGGGGCCACGTCCACCTGACTGCAGCGCCTTCCTCCGACGCTACGGTTCGCCCCTAAGGGCGGCGACCCGGGGACAATTTCTACACTCTCTTTTCAAGGTCTTTTCAAGGACAATGTTTATAAACGGCCTGGGGAATCGCCTTGCAATGGCGTCCATCACAATCACGTTCCCCGATAAGTCGAAGAAGTCCTTCCCGAACGGGACGACGCCAATGGAGATCGCCGCGTCGCTTGGGCCCAGGCTCGCGCAGGCGACGCTGGCGGCCAAATTCAACGGGCAGCTCGTCGACGCCTTCAAGCCCCTCGGTGAGGACGGGGACCTGCGCCTGCTCACCAGCAAGGACCCCGAAGGCCTCGAGGTCATGCGGCACAGCTGCGCGCACGTCATGGCCCAGGCCGTCAAGCGGCTCCACCCCGAGGCCCGCCTCACGATAGGGCCCGTCATCGAGGACGGCTTCTACTACGACTTCGACAAGCTCGCCGTCACGCCGGACGACTTCCCCGCCATCGAGGCCGAAATGAAGAAGATAGTGAAGGAAGATATGGCGGTGCGCCGCGAAGACCTCCCGAAGGACCGCGCCCTTGAGCTGTACCCGCACGACCCCTACAAGCGCGAGCTCATCAGGGAGATTCCCGACGAGACAGTCTCTGTCTACTTCCAGGGCGACTTCCACGACCTCTGCCGCGGCCCCCACGCCCCCAGGACGGGCCGTGTCGGCGCCTTCAAGCTCCTCAAGGTGGCCGGCGCCTACTGGCGCGGCGACTCCAATAACGCGCAGCTGCTGCGCATCTACGCCACGGCCTGGCCCGACGAGAAGCAGCTTGTGGACTACCTGACGCGGCTAGAGGAGGCCGAAAAGAGGGACCACCGCAGGCTCGGAGTGCAGCTGGGCCTTGTCAGCTTCCACGAGGAGTCGCCTGGCGCGCCGTTCTTCTTGCCAAAGGGCGCCTTCGTCTACACCCAGCTCATGGGCTTCCTGCGCGAGCTCTACGCCAAGATGGGCTACCGCGAAGTCATCACGCCGCTCCTCTACCACCAGAGCCTCTGGGAGACGAGCGGGCACTGGTCTCATTTCCGCGAGAACATGTTCTGCCTCGAGATCGACGGCCAGCAGTACGCCCTCAAGCCCATGAACTGCCCGAGCCACTGCCTCATCTACAAGGAGCAGCTCCACAGCTACCGCGAGCTGCCGCTTCGCATCGCCGACTTCGCCCCCTTGCACCGCAATGAGCTTAAGGGGGTGCTTGCAGGCCTGACGCGCGTGCGCAAGATGTCGCAGGACGACGCCCACATCTACTGCGCCCCCGAGCAGATGGAGGCCGAGCTTTTGGCCCTCCTGGACATGGTCAAGCACATCTATACGGACGTCTTCGGCCTCGCCTACCAGGTCGAATTGTCGACGAAGCCCGAAAAAGCGATGGGCGACGACGCCCTCTGGGCACGGGCAGAGGCCGCGCTCGCGGCCGCCCTCAAGAAAAAAAAGGTCCCCTTCAAGCTCAGCCCCGGCGAGGGAGCCTTCTACGGCCCCAAGGTCGACGTCCACATCCAGGACGCCCTGGGCCGCTCGTGGCAGGGCGCCACGATTCAAGTGGATTTCCAGATGCCGGAGCGCTTCGGCCTCACCTATGAGGCCAAGGACGGGACGCGCAAGCGCCCCGTCATGATCCACCGCGCCATCTACGGCAGCTTCGAGCGCTTCTTGGCCTTGCTCATCGAGCACACCGGCGGCAAGTTCCCCCTGTGGCTGGCCCCCGTACAGGCCGTCGTCATCCCCGTCGGCGAGATGCACATGAAGTACGCCGAGAAGGTCCGCGAACAGATGCAAAAAGCCGGCCTGCGCGCCCAGGCCGACCTCTCGAACGAGACAGTCTCCAAGAAGGTCCGGAACGCCCAGCTCGAGAAGGTCAACTACATCCTCGTCGTCGGCGACAAGGAAAAGGCCGCCAAGTCCGTGACCGTGCGCACTCTCGACGGCACCGTCCACGGCCAGAAGAAGGCGGAGGCGTTCATCAAGAAGCTGGTCAAAGAGGCCCAGACCAAGGCAAGGGCCTAGTCGGGCTTTTGCCCAGAAGACTTCCGCGCACTTTCCCAAGAAGACAGAGCGCCCTATGCAGGCGGGCGCGGGCGCCGCGGACGGCTAGTCTCCCCGTTCCTCTTCCTCGAACGCCTCATCATGGGCGTCTTCCTTTTCGCTCGACTCTTCCTCGACGGCCTCGTCGTAGCCCTTCGAGAAGGCGTCCTCGCTGCTGGAGATCTCGTCGTCCTCCATGAGGGATTCGCGGCCCTCGTCGTCGTAGACTTCCTCGTCCTTTTCGATGTCGTTGTCCTCGTCCATGCCTGGACGCCTTCAGGTGGGGGTATTTAAGGGTTTCGTTCAGGATTTGTTGGGCGCTATAAATCCGGCACATATAAGGTATATAAAGCGGTGGCGCGGTTCCGGAACACATGCTCCTGAAAAACATCCGCATCCTTTTGACACAGGATGCTCCGCGCCGCGTCCTTGAAGGGGCCGACGTGCGCCTTGACGGCGCCCAGATTGCCGAAGTCGGGACGGGGCTTTCGGGGGAGCCGGCCGTGGACTGCTCCGGTCTCCTCGTCATGCCCGGCCTCGTGAACGCCCACACGCACATCGGCATGCACAGCCTCCGGGGCCTGTGCGACGACGAGGAGCTCGCCGAGTGGCTGCGCCGCGTCCTGGACGCCGAAGCCCGCCTCACAGAGGGCGACATTTACGCGAACGCGCTGGCGGCCTGCCGCGAGATGCTGGCGACGGGCACGACGACGTTCTGCGAGATGTACACGCCCCTGGCGCCCGTCATCCAGGCCGCCAAGGAGGTCGGCATCCGCGGCGTCTTCTGCGACGCCATCCATGCCGGACGCGGCGACCCCGTAGCCCAGCTGGCGGCCTTCGGCGCCTTGCGCAACGCCGCCGGGCAGGATCCCCTCATCACGCTGGGCCTGGGGCCCCACTCAGTCTATCTCTGTCCGGAGCCCATCCTCCGCGACATACACGCCAGGTCCGCCGCGCACGGGCTCCTCAAGCACATCCACCTCGCCGAGACGCGCCGCGAGCGCGGCGAATGCCTTGAGAAGACCGGCCGGCTCCCCCTCCAATACCTGGACGCGCTCGGGTTCCTGGACGCGCGGACGCTGCTCGCGCACGCCGTCTGGCTCACGAAGGAGGAAGTGCGCACAATCGGGGCCAGGGGCGCGTCCGTCGTCCACTGCCCCTCAAGCAACATGAAGCTCGCCGGCGGGGGCGTCATGCCCCTCATGGAGCTCTGGGAGGCCGGCGTCACGGTCGCGCTGGGGACCGACTCGGCCGCCTCGAACAACAGCCTCGACCTCTTCATGGAGATGAAGCAGGTCGGCCTGCTGCACAAGCACCACCGCTGGGACCCCCGGGCCGCGCCCGTGCAGAAAATATTTGACATGGCGACGCGGGACGGGGCCAAGGCGCTCGGCCTAGCAGACAAAGCCGGGTCCATAGAGGCGGGCAAACACGCCGATTTGGTGGCCCTGCGCTTGGACGAGCCGGGCAGCGGGTTCTTTCCGGTGGCCAGAGAACGCATCCTCTCCCACCTCGTCTACGGGGGCGTCTCCCGGCACGTGGCGTGGACAATGGTGGGCGGCAAGGTCCTCCACGCGACCGAATAGGAAAAAACCCGGATTTCCGTCGACAAACCCCTCTCCGAAACATTTTTAAGCGCGGTTTGCATGGGGGCCGGCATGGTGAATCCCGGCCTTGTGGAATACATCAAGGCCCAGCGGGCGCTGGGGCACTCCTTCGAGCAGCTCCGCGAGGCGATCATTCTGCGCGGCTGGCCGATCGCCGAAACCGAT
>CAYUKJ010000103.1:0-1768 GCA_964445245.1 uncultured Methanosarcinales archaeon
GAGTTTGTGGACGGATACCTGCAGGCCACGTACCGCCTAAGCGAGCTGGAGTTCCAGCACGGGTTCAAGATTCCCCACAAAGGAGACCCTGTGCGCCTTAATCAGGACCTCTTGAGCCAGTATTTCAAGATCCTGCAGGGTGAGGAGGGCCCCCTGAAAAACTTCCTGAATAACGTGTTTCTTGTCCTGACGAACGACCCAGGGGGGGTTGAGCTCTTCGCCGCTTACTCTGACTTCGAGAACCCCATCCACTCCTCGCGGCCCTTTTACAGCGTGGGCTCTGGACAGGAGACCGCAAACGAGATCCTCACGGAATTCTACAAGGACCTGGACTGGGACAAGCGGGCAAAGATCGACCCCCTGGAGGGGCTCTCGATGCTCCTCTACGCCACCGACCAGGCCAGCCAGCACCACATCGGCGTCGGCGGTACGCCGCAGCTCCGCGCGATACTCGGCGGGAAGGTCGTCGAGCCCAGCGAGCGCAACTCAAGGCTGGCGGCCGAAATCGTCCGCGGCGAGAAGAAGGGCTATCTGCCCCCGGAGTTTTCCCGCGAGGCCCTCGACACGCTCGTATGTAAAAGCGGGGACTTCGAGGCCGTCGAGCAGGAGATGTGGAACCAGGTCAAAGACAAGCGGGCCTTCGGCCTGTTCTTGCGCGGGTACAAGCGATAGGCTGTGGAGTAGGGTCATCCCCACGCGGCCTTGACTTGATCATAGGCCTTTTCAATCCGGGGGAGAATCTCGGGGATCGAGTATTTCTCGGCCTCCGAGCGCAGGGCGGCTCCGATGCGGATTGCGCGCGCCGGATCCTCCAGCATCCAAACCAGTTTTTTTGCGAGGGCATGGACATCCCCCGGCTCAAATACCAAGCCGGGGTCTCCCACGATATTCGGCGGCTCTCCCGCATTGCTTGCCAGGACCGGGCGGCCCCGCGCCATCGCCTCTATCACGTCGCGCCCGAAGGGCTCCTCCCAGCGCGCCGGATGGACCAAGACCGTGGAGCCGTCGTAGGCGGCGCGAAGCTCCGCGTGGGGCACAGGCGGGTCAATCGAGGCGGCGTCGGAAAGGGAGTGCTTGCGGATGAGCGCAGTGAGAGCGGAGATCTCCTCGGGCTCCCCCCAGCCAAGAAAGCGCAGGCGCGCCTCAGGTATGGTCCCATGCACCTGCGCAAAGGCCTTGACCAAGTCCTCGGAGCCCTTGTGCGCGCCCAGATTGCCGACGTAGAGCGCGACAGGTTTCTTTGGGAAGGGCAGGGGCGGCTCAAAGTACTCGTCTGGCAGCATATTGGGGATGACGCGGATTTTGTCGGCGAAAAGCCCCTGCCTGACATAATGCGCCTTCAGGTGCTCGGAGAGGGCGATGTAGGCGTCGAAGGCTTTCAGGCGGCTCAGGCAGACGCGGGCTTCGAGGGCGCGGAACGCCCGCTTGAGAGGGTTCTTCACGGCGCGCGACTTGAAATACACCGAGGGGTGGTTCAAGTGGGCCGCGATAGGAACCGGGATTTCGCGTTTCCGCGTCGCCATCAGGTCAAAGAGCCCCGGGCGAAACCCGAAGAACTCTAGGTTGTAGGCGTGTATGAGCTCGAAGCCACGCGCAAGGCCTGCGACCTTCCCGAGCCCTTCTCCGGGCGCGCACGCCCCCGCGCTAAGGCGGAGGCGCGCCACTGAAATTCCATTGACTTCGCCGGGGCCGTCGTCGCAGGAAGCGACTTTCACAGAATGGCCCCGCTTTGCGAGGCTTTCGGCGAGGAGCTGCAGGCTGACCTCCC
>CAYUKJ010000103.1:1778-4359 GCA_964445245.1 uncultured Methanosarcinales archaeon
ATCGTGGGCGGATAGCGGCTCGTGACGAAGAGGACGCGCGTCATGGTGTCTTCAGGCGCGGGAAGGACCATAGGGCAAGCGCGAAGAGGAGGCCGGCGGAAAGCTCGAAGTACTCCTCTGCGCAGGGATGGCGGACCATCTCGGAGAGGATGGCCCCCAGCTGCGCCGCGATCCCGAGCAGGAAGAGGGGGAGTAACGCGGTCTTGGGGGCAGCGGCGAGGGGCCGGAAGAAGACAGCGAGGACGATGAGGGCGGCAAGGGCGTAGGCGAGCGTCACGTAGTCGTCGGGATGGCCGAGGAATGCGCTGCCGCCGTCCTGCGCTGGCCCAAGGTGCGGCTTGATGAGCCGGTAGCCGATGTTCTCATGGATGAGGAACATCTCGTCGGCGCCGGCTAAAAGGAACCCGGCCGCGGCAAGGAGGAGGAAGGACTTGATGATGGGCTTTACTCCGGGGTTTCTCTGGCATTTAATCCAATGGTGCAAGGCAAAGCCCGCCCCGACGAGAAACGAAAGCGTCGTCGGATATTTGAGGGCGTATTGCTCCCCTTGGCAGACGCGCCGGTCGAAGAGGAAGATGGCCTGGGCGGCCAGGATGATGATGGCGGCGAAGAGCATCCGCCGGTCAAGCCGCGCGCGCCCCCGCAAGGCAAGCAAGAAGGCGCAGGCCAGGTCCGCGGCGCCGAAGATCCAGATCAAGTACAGCGTCCTCTCTTGGAGGGCCTGGTCAGGGCTGAATGGCGAGACAACCCGCTCAAGGATTCCCGTTCCAGGCCACAGCGCGGCAAGAACCGCCAGCAGGATGACTGCGGCAATCGTCCATGCGGAGCGCCGTGTCATTTAGGCCCCCCGTGCTGCCGGATGGCCGTGGAGAAGAGCTTCTCAAGCTGGGCGGCCCCGCGCTCCCAGGAGAAGGTCTGCTCGACGAATGCGCGGCCCCGGCGGCCCGTCTCGGCCAGCCGGTCAGTGTCTGCCATAAGTGTGCGGAGCATGAGGGCCCAGGCGTCCGCGTCGTGGGGCGGCGCGTAGGAGGCGTATTGGCCGTACACGCTCTGCAGGACGGGCAGGTTCGAGCACAGCGCGGGCGTCCCGCAGGCGAGGGCCTCCATCGGGGGCATCCCGAAGCCCTCGACCGTTGAGGGGAAGACGAGGAGCTGGCTCTCCTTGAGGAGATGGAACTTCTCGGACTCGCTCACGACGCCGGCGAAGCGGACGGGGATGCGGGTGTCCTTGGCGAGCCGCTCAAGGGAGGCGCGGTCCGGGCCGCCGCCGGCCAGGACGAGGAGGGGGGGCGCCTTGATCTGCGCGAGCGCCTTGAACACGACCTCCAGGTTTTTGTGCTTGTGCAGGCGCCCGATGTAAACAACCTGGAACGGCCGGGGCCAGGGGCCGGGGGTTCCGACGTCCTCCAAATCGATGCCGGGATAGACGACGCCCGCCGTCGCCTTGCCTATCCACTCCTCGCAGTGCTGCCGGGCCAGGGCGGAATTGCCGATGAGGCAGTCGGAGGCCAGGTAGGCGTCGCGGGCCCGCTCCCAGAGCTTACGGTAGCGCCGGTGGCGGCGCTGGGTGTTGATGGCGCGCCACTCTTCCGGCGTGAGCTTGGCAAGCCAGGGCGGCGTCTCGTAGTAGAAGTTGGCGATGGGCACGCCAAGTGATTTTCCGGCGGTCACGGCCTCGAGGGCGGCCCGGTGCAGGGCGCCGCACACGATGTTGGGGCGCTTGAAGCGGAGCATGGGCAGGACGGTGAACCTGAGGAAGGCCCCCTCGAAGACCGAATCGAAGAGCCCCGACCCCCGGAAGGTCCGCGAGACGTGCGGGCGCGACAAGATCCTGAGGCCAGGCGTCTTGAACCTGCGGTGGGGCCGGCTCTTGGCGAAGACGAGTGCCTCGTGGCCGCGCTTGGCGAGGGCCTCGGCGAACTTGAAGACGGCGAAGTCGCCGCCGCCCACCTGGCCGGGCTCGTTGTCGACGAAGAAGGCGATCCTCATTCGCGGCCCCCCTTGAGGTCCCAGACGCTGACGGCGGGGCTGTCGTAGAACTTGTTCTTGATCACCTGGATGCTGTTGAAGAGGATGGACGAGTTGCTGTCGGCGTAGTGGACGAACGTCTCTGTCTTGTAGTCGGCCAACAGGCGCTGGACGGTGGGGTTGGTGATCTCATTGTTGTAAAGGAAGACGCCGTGGCGGCCCCAGTAGTAGTTGCCGCCGAAGACCCAGTCCTTGAGCTCCCACAGCGACGAGACCTTGCGGCCCGCCAGGATGTCCTCCCGGACGCGCTCGAAGGGGACGGGATCCGGCCTGATGTGCTTGGGGTCGACGTAGTAGTAGACGTTGAAGGGGGCGCTGGGCAGCCCCGAGTAGGCGTAGGTGACGACGGCCCCCAGGTTCTTGTCATTGGCCAGGCTGCTGTCAAGGCCCAGGGAGCGCAGGAATCCGGAGGCAGCGCGCGTCTGCGGAAAGTCGATGGGCTCGTCGTTTTCCTCGAAGTAGTAGAAGCGGTTGACGAAGAGGACGGTGAAGACGAAGACAAGGACGAGCAGTGCGTAGCCGCCGAAGAAGACGAGGCGCCGGTGGGGCCGCC
>CAYUKJ010000104.1:0-4295 GCA_964445245.1 uncultured Methanosarcinales archaeon
CTGAATCGATGCCCTGCACATCTTTTGACCCCGGACTTTTAGTGAAGAGTGGCAGGGATCCCTGACCGGTCCTGGCGAGCAAGGGCCGGGTTGAAGCTAGGTTCCCTATTTCAGGACTTCCCCCGTCTTCAAGTACCATAGGTACAGATCCAGCTCTCCGACGGGCATTCCCAGCATCTCCGCCATGTTCCGCTGCGCATCCTCCAAGTCATAGTAGGCCCGCGGGGTCAGGCTGGTCGGCCTCTTGGTGAGCCGATGTTCGACGAGCACATTGACGATGTGCCTGTCGTTGATCGCGAAATGGGGCAGGCCGACATTGCGCAGGAAGTGGCTGGACTCCTTGAGGCCGAGGCCCTCGATGTTCGAGACGAGCCATTGCCGCGCAGCCTCAGCCGCATACAGGGGGACCGTCCGAAGATCAGTTGGTCCCATGCGAGCCCCAGGATTGAAAGCGCCTTCCATCACGCGACAGAGCTCAGTCTTGACCCGCCAATGGGCCCTAGCCTTGACGATGCGCTCCGCGCGCTGGTTCCAGAAGCGGTGGCCGGCCGGCTTCAGGTAGGAGTAGAGGTCGTCAAGGGGCCAGTGCATAAACCCCTCAAAGCCGAGTTCGCTCTGGATGCACAGGCCCAACTTCGCCGTCGAATTCGCCGTCAGGAGGCAGAAGCAGAGCTCGCAGAACCAGTCCTCGTCGGGCTTGGCATGGAAGCGATAGAACTCGGCCATCCTGGCGCGGATGCGGGTTCCGACGGGGCCGGACTTGAGCTTCAGGACGCGCGGGGCAAGGGCCATGTGCATTCCCATGAACGGAGCCGGGCCTTAAAAGCTTGCGCTTTGCCCGGGGAAGAGAACAAATACTGCACGATAAAAGCCAATACCACCGAACAGAAGTTAGGGTCTCCTAACTGCACCGAACATTTATATGCCGAATAATATTCACCAATAAGCAATGAAGGGCAGAGTCATGTATGTTGACAGGGACGTGAGCCATCTTGAGGGGATAGCGCCAATCCTTCGTGGGCATAACTTCATGATGCGGCAGCTTTTGGACAGGGAATACGGCGCCGGCAACGTCGATTCGTTCTACGATCTCGGCGAATGGGTTTTTGACAAATTCCAAAATAAAGCTGATCTGGGCACGCCATACACCGCCCTCATCACGCATGTCCCCCCTGAACACGGGAAGGTCATACGTGGCTTGGAGGGCAGGTGGGCTTTTCATGCAGTTTACGAGCGCAGCCTGGGAATCTTAGGGGAGCTGAAACGTATGAACCCCGGGCTGTTCATCCTCGCGTACACCGGCGCCACCTCGGTGCCAAGATCTTCCATGGAGTCTGTCTTTGCTTTGGACGGGACGATTGACGCGATAGTGTCGAAATCCTCAAGCGCAGAGATTGATTCTGATTTCGAAAAAATCAAGAAAGCCCTGCGCCACGTGCTGGAAGTGAGTGACATCAGCGAAGCCGCCGACGGTGCCAAACCATCTGCCGAATAGGAAGCGGCTAGCCCTGCCCCCGCCAAGCCCTCGTCCCCAGCGCCAGCCAAACCGTCAACGCCTACTACGTCATCAACACCGAAAGCTGGCCGATCTGGTGCCGGCCCAAGGGCAAGTGGTGCCCCAAGGACATCGAGTGTGCGGCCACAGCGACCAATCCCCTCACCCTGACGCGGCCTCCGAAGTGGCAGCAATGTAACGCCTAACCGATTCCTGCATGACATATATGAATGACGCATCAGTCGCCGCCTTCTTTGTGGAAGTGCAGTTGTGGAGAATACCTCAAAAGAATCCGGAAGCCCCAGGTGGTCCTGCCCTTCACAGGCATGGCCTGGCCCCCCCAGCTGAAGCTCGCGGGCCAGGGGTTGTCCGTCCTTGAAACAACGAAGTCGACGCCACTAGCATCATTGTATTTATGGCGAACACCATTGTCTGTAATGGTCGGACCGTCGTCGTTCAAAATGCTGAGGCTGACATATTCGGTCCGTTTCTCCGCCCGTCCCACGTCATAGGTCCGGTAGGTTTCATAGGACGTGTCCTCGTATGTCTCTCCGCAAGGGCCGCAGCCAGTGCTCTTTTCTCTGCGGCCCGTTTCGATTCGGTAGCGCAGGGAGGAGTCCTTGAAGCCTACGCTAATCCTCAAACGATTTGTCGGCTGCACCCCCAACTCGAAAGTCTTTCTTACAATATCCTCCTTCTCGACAGCTTCATAGTAAGCATATTCAGAGCTGCTGAAATTCATTTTTCCTTCGTGAAAGGTCCTCATCGGCACATGGGCCACAGTGAGAGTGAACTCTGGGCCTGCGCGTGCTGAAATCGGCCCGATGGTTAGCCGTGGCGCAGCAAGAATATCAATTGAGAGGCGGGACTTCGTCCCGACATCGGCCTTCTCAATGAACCCATGCGGGAGGGCGCGGATTTCCCACGGGACATTGGCGACCGACTCGGCGGAGGGCTCGTTCAGGCTGAGCCCCAAAAGAGTGCTGACAGAAAGATCGATTCCGAGGCTCGTGCATCCCCAATGACCATCATGGATCTCTGAATCAGAATCGTAGTTGTCCCACGGACCCAGCATCTTTGCAGAATCCAGCGCCTTTCCGACCGCGTCACTTCCGGATATCGGCTTAATATTCCCGAAGATGTCCGCCGTCCAATTCCGTGAAGGGTCAAGCGTCAAGGAAGAATTTATGCCAAAGTGCCACTGTGAGCGGTCTGCGTTCACATCCAATACGGCATGCCGCGGCGCAGGCATGTACGCCGACCCAGCCTTGGCAGGGCTCCAAGCAGGCACATTGGCAACTGTGGCCCAGCCGAATCGCGTCTTCTGCTGGCCTCCTGCTGAAAGCATCAGCGAAGAATCAGAAGCGGCCGGCGCAGGTGCTGCGCCACAAGCCCCAAGCGCCATCATGACGGTCGCCGGCCCAATCATCCTTCGCGCCGCTTTTGAAAACCGACGCCAATGCCAAGGGCCAGGACTACGCTCAACACACTCGTCGGCGACATCACGAACCGTCTGTTCCAGCGACATTGTCAGACTCCCACAGCAGGCCATGAAGCCCGTCGATGGAACAATGAAATGCGGCCAGGATTAAAAATCTTTCTTCGCCAAGAATCTGAAGAATGTTTCGATGCACCAACTCGGGGTTCTCAGGATGTTTAGCGCCTTTCTTCGGGATAAACCCCCAACGGCCTGTTCATTGAAAACAGGAATATACCGCCATAGTGCGCCTTGCATTGCTCTTATCGCAAAGCTTTTATGCCGCGCAGCATCCTTGACCGGCATGGTCGGGCCGCTGAGCAAGAGGACATTGGCAGGGATTTACATCTTGATCCTTCTGCTTGCCGTGCGGCTGGCGGCCGGAGCCGAGTGCGAGAGCCCACTCGGGCCGGCCTCGGGGTTCCCGGCGGCAAGCTCCGCATGCGTCGACGGGAGCGCTGCACCAGAGGGGGGTTTCGGCCTCCTCTTCCATGAGAGGTTCGACAACCTCTCCACGGTCCAGGAGAACAACGGCACGCTGACTGGCGTGCCGGACTTTGTCCCCGGCGTCCTTGACAAGGCCATCAACCTCACAGGCAGCCGGAAGGTCTGCTATCCTCTCGCAGGCAACTTCAACCTCACCAACGGGACCGTCGAGTTCTGGCTGAAGCCCCCCCTGGACAATTACCACGGCTTCTTCGACATCGGCGGACTGAGGGACCCGAACTCCTGGGGCATATTCAAGAACGCCAACTTCGCGATCATGGAAGTGAAGAACAACGTGAATTCCTACGACCAGGCATGGAGCCCGAACTCGTTTCCCTTCGACGGCAGATGGCACCACATCGCCGGGGTCTGGGAGAGAAGGAACGTGACCACGTACTTCAAGGTCTGCCTGGACGCCCAGTGCAAAAGCGCCTACGACGGGATCATGGCCAACAGCAACCCCGACCTCACAAGGAGTTTCTGCGTCGGGTGGGCCCTGTGGTACGGGTACTCCGGCAGCCTCTTCGACGAGTTCACGATCGCCGACTACGCGAAATCCGACCAGGAAATCCGCGCCGACTACCTGGCGCTCCTGCCCGACAGGAACATGACGCCGCAGCCCTGCCGGATCTTCAAGCCCAAGAGCACCGGCCCTGTCACAATCAACTGCTCGGGCCTCTACGTGAACGGCCAGCCCTATACGGTGAAGGGCGTGGGGTACCAGCCGATGCCCATCGGCATGACGGCCGAATGGCCGGGGGACATGCAGGCCATGTACAACGACCCCCGCCTATGGGAGCGGGATTTTCCCCTGCTTGAGGCGATGAACGCCAACAC
>CAYUKJ010000105.1:0-1455 GCA_964445245.1 uncultured Methanosarcinales archaeon
CCTCCCATGCAAGTCCTCATCCCCCTCGCCGGCAAAGGGACCCGCCTGCGCCCCCACACCCACACGACCCCCAAGCCCCTCCTTCACGTGGCCGGCAAGCCCGTCATCAGCTACATCCTCGATGACGTCGTCAAGCTCAATCCGAGCCAGGTAGTTTTCATCACAGGCCACCTCAAGGACAAGATCGAGGCCTTCATCAAGGCAAACTACGCCTTCCCCAGCGTCTTTGTCGAGCAGGCCGTCCAGGACGGCACCGCAGGCGCCGTCCGCCTCGCCAGGCCCCACATCAAGGAGCCCGTCCTCATCATCTTCGTCGACACGGTCTTCGAGGCCGACCTCTCCGAGATTTCGCGTGCCCAGGCCGACGGGATCATCTGGGCCAAGGAGGTCGAGGACTACCAGCGCTTCGGCGTCGTCGTCCACGACGCGGCCGGCTTCATGACGCGCATCATCGAGAACCCCAGCGAGCCCGTCAGCCGCCTCGCCAACATCGGCCTCTATTATATCGCGAATCATCCGCTGCTGTTCGAGGGCATCGAGCACCTCTACTCCCGCAACATCACGGGCCGCGGCGAGTACTGGCTGACGGACGCCTTCCAGTACATGGTCGACCACGGCGCCAAAATCAAGGTCGCCCCCGTAGCGGGCTGGTACGACTGCGGCGACAAAACCACGCTCCTGGAGACCAACCGGCACTTCCTCGCCGGCCGCCACCGCACCATCCCCGCCCAGAACACCGTCTTCATCCCGCCCGTCTACGTCGAGGACGGCTGCCTCATCGAGGACTGCATCATCGGCCCCTATGTCTCCGTCGCGGCCGGTGCGCACCTGGCCCAGTCGCTCGTCTCGAACAGCATCATAGGGGCCAAGGCCCACATCACCGGCGCGAACCTCGCCGAGTCCATCGTGGGGGAGGCCGCCGAGGTCTCCGGCGACCCGCGCCGCGTCAATCTCGGCGACCACAGCCAAGTCCGCGCATGAAGCTCTGCCATCTCTTCGCCCAGGGCGCCATCGACGGCGACGGCGACGGCTCGTTCCTCCTCACTGCCAAGACCGGCGACACCCTCTCCCTCTCGCCGGGCGCAAACCAGAGCCAGTTCCAGGGGTGGCGGCGCTTCAGGCCCGCCAGCTTCGACTACCTCAAAGTCGTCGAACACCTGGCGTTTGAGCAGCCCATCACGGCCGTCTCGCATGCCGGCGCCTTCGTCGCGCGCCACTACGCCGGGGGCGAGGACCACATCGCAGTCACCCCCTTAGCCCTCCTCTACGAGGCCAAGAGCCTTCACGGCCGCCTGCGCCTCGACCTCGACATCCGGGACCAGCACGACGCCGACTGGCAGGGCCGCATCCACGACATCCGGCAGGACGGCGACATCATCACCGTCACATACCGGAAATTCACTGACAACGCGCTTGGCCAGCAGGCCTGGGCGTACACCGTCGTCATCAAAGGCG
>CAYUKJ010000105.1:1465-2228 GCA_964445245.1 uncultured Methanosarcinales archaeon
CTGGGCGCCCCGCCGCTACGCCTACGACGAGGCCCGCGGCGACGCCTTCGAGCGCTACGTCTACGAGGCCCTCACCATCCCCATCGACGGGAACCTGGCCCTCGCGATCGCGGCAGCCCAAGACCCGGCGCGTGCCCGGCAGGAGGCCGAGGACGCCTATGCCCACCGCACCGCCCTCCTCATGAACTTGGCCGCCCAGGCCGACACGACCGCGACCGACGCGGCCCGCATCGTCGCCGAGCGCGCGCTCGACGCGCAGGTCGTCATGCTGCCCCCTCACCAAAGCGCCGGCCTCTTCGCGGGCCAGCCGTGGTTCCACCAATGGTGGAGCCGCGACGAGCTCCTGTCTTGCCGGGGGCTCCTCCTCGCCGGCCATCCCGACGTGGCCCTCGACATCGTCCGCCGCTACGCCGCCCAGATCCAGCCGGACGGCCGCCTTCCCGTCCGCCACCCCAGCTCGCAGTTGGCCAGCGCCGACGGCATCGGCTGGTGGTACCTCCGCTGCGCCGAGCTGCTCGAATACCTCCGCCTCCACCACCGCCTGCGCCAACACTTCACCCCCGACGAGCTTGCCGCGCTATTCGACGCGGTCGAGCAGAGCCTTGAGCATGTCGCGATGGCCCACGGGCGCGGCGGACTCATCACCTGCGGCCCCCTCGACACCTGGATGGACACGACCGCGGGGGCCGACGGCCGCGCGGGCGCCCCCCTAGAGATCCAGGCGCTCACCGCGGCCGGGCACCGACTCGCGGCGCTTCTGGCG
>CAYUKJ010000105.1:2238-2523 GCA_964445245.1 uncultured Methanosarcinales archaeon
TCATCCACCGCGCGGGGGCCGCCGACCTCCATTTCGAGCTGGAGCGCGCGCTCCTGCGCCGCATCCGGGCGGCCTATTTCGACGGCCGCCGCCTCGCCGACCGCATCGCGGACGGACCAGACTGGATCTGCAGGCCCAATCTCTTCCTTGCCTACTATGCCGCGCCAGGCCTCCTGACGCCTCCCGAGTGGGGCCGCGTCTTCGACTGGGTCCTGGAGTGCCTGTGGCTGCCCTGGGGCGGCATAGCGTCGCTGGAAAAGGACCATCCCCTCCACCAGCCGAAGT
>CAYUKJ010000105.1:2533-2950 GCA_964445245.1 uncultured Methanosarcinales archaeon
CTCCTGGTTCTTCCTCAACAATCTTGCGGGGCTCGCCCTTCTCTCCCACGGGCATCCGCGGTTTTTGTCAAAAGTGGCGCAGATCTACGAGGCCAGCCGGCAGCAGCTCCTGTTCGGCACCTATCTGGGCCACTTGGCCGAATTGAGCTCGGCCGAGGCCCCCCGCAGCGAAGGCTGCCTTGCGCAGACGTGGAGCGCCGCCACATTCCTCGAACTGCACGACGCCCTCCTGCCCCCGTCGCTCCTCTCTGAGGGCCGCGCAAATCAGAAATCCCGCCTCTCGGCGCGCACCGCGGTTTGAACGCACGCGGTAGGCGCTCGCTCCCCTCTCCAGGCGGGATTTCTGGTCTTGAAATGGGCACCCTCAAGGGTGGGGTATGAATCCCATTTCAAGAATCAAAAAGTGGCGGCATAAGG
>CAYUKJ010000105.1:2960-4271 GCA_964445245.1 uncultured Methanosarcinales archaeon
CAATCTTTTAATCCTGCTGCGCCTTTCCCCGCCCCATGAACTCACCCCAAGACTTGGCACTAGACCTGAATGCCCGCCGCTCCAACGACGCCGCCTACTCGGACTTTCTCTGGGAGGGCTGCATCGGCCTCGTCGAACAGCTGCACAGCCAGTACAATGCCCAGCCCCACACATGGTCCAAGGCCGTCATCAAGGCCGGGCACCGCCAGCAGCCAGGCAAGACCGGCCTGGACATCACGCACGTCCTCCACGAGCGCCCCGTCCTTGTTCACTCGGACACGGACCTCAAGAAGCCCCTGGCGGAGCGCGCCCTGACCCTGTACGTCAACACGAAGCCCCTCTCCGCCCAAACGACCCTCCTGCCGGCCCAGGAATACCTTGCGGACCGCGTCCAGTTCCTTGTCAGCTCCCGCTTCACGGCGGACCTGAGCCTGCCTGAGGCGGAGGCGCGCGCGATCTTGGACGAGTATTTACGCGAGCTCGCAGACGGCATTGACGAGCGGGGCTTTGGGCGCGGCCGGACCTGCCATATGACGGGCACGATCGACAAGGCGGTCGTGGTCCGGGATGGGACGTGGCGGTACCGCCCGACGGTTTACACGCTCTTTTCGACGCCGTACCATTCGCTCCTCCAGGATGAAGCCCGTCGGGACGCGGCGAAAGGCGGGCGGCCTCTCGACGACGTCCTCCTCAACGAGGATTTCGCGAAGCTGTTGCTCCTGTCCCGGGAGCAGCGGCGGACCCTCCCCCTCCGCGACGTCGTCTCCGAAAGATATAGGCCGGTGGCTCGGGGCCTGGCGCTTCCCGGCGGTTGGGATGCCATTGGTTCCTGGACGGTGGGGCAGCTCACCGAGGCCCACGCCCGGCATGGCTTCTCCGACCTGGCCCTCATTGCTCTGCTCCACAAGCAGCAGGCGGTGCGCGACTTCCTTTTCCGCGGCTTTGGCGGCCTCCTCGAGGTCCATGAGGACTTAGAGCTGCCGGCCTATGAGCGGGCAGTCAGGCGGGCCTGACCACAACGTATTTAAAGAAGGATTCCAGGGGTTGATTATGCCCGGCCTGAATCTGCGGTTCACGAAGGGGCCGACGCTGGTCATCGGCCTTGCCATCCTGGCGGCTCTCGTCCTCCTGGCGTATCATGCCACGCAGCCCGGTTCGGCCGTGGCCGGAAAGAGCTTCGAGGTCCTGCAGACCACGACGTTCTCGAACCAGGGGGCCTGCGAGGCCAGCTGCGGCGAGCCGGTCTGCGCGGGCGGGCGGCAAACCGCCCCGACGTGCCTTCCCAGCCAGGGCCGGGATGAGGGCGTGCCG
>CAYUKJ010000106.1:0-4198 GCA_964445245.1 uncultured Methanosarcinales archaeon
CACGATCCTTTTAGCTGTGGACGTGGACCGCATGTTCTCTGTCCTCAAAGTGCCCGACGAGAAACTGCGGGGGCACGTCATCTCCAACGCCAAAGCCCGCGTCACAAGCCTGCGGCAGGAGGGCCTCACCCTCTCCCCCGAGGATTTGATAGCGCCCCTTGCCGCGGCCTTCGCTCGCATCCTGAGGGACGAGCTCCACCCGGCTTCCCTGACGGAGGAGGAGGTGCGCGAGGCCCGCAGCCTAGCGGCCGCCAAATACGCCTCCCCAGTATGGACGGCGCGTCGCTAGCGCGGCGCTAGGCGCGCGCCGCCCAGAAACGCCTCCAGGGGCATGAATCCCAGAAGGGACACCCATTCGATCGAAGCCAGGGTCTCGCGGCGCACGGCGAAAAACCGCGCCCCGTACTGCCTGATGTGATAGTCGAAGGACTTGCGGTTGTAATGGGGGGCTAAATCAATCGCGCCGAGGATACGGCGCTGGCCGAAGCGCGCGACGCGGCGCCCCAAGTCCGCGTAGAGGAGCCGGCCGAGCGGGACGTCTGATAGGGCCGGCTCCTTGCCGACCTGCGCGATGTAGGTGAGCGGCGTCGCAAAAAGCTCTTCCAAGCGGGCAGGAGGGGCGTCAAGCGGGATCTCTGGCGGAATCCGAAGACCATGCCGATCTTGCTCATCAAGGGGGCGCCACTCTTCCATATCATCTGGGAGGAGGGCGCGATACGCATCGTGGTCGTAAGTGACGAGGAAAGCGCCAAGGCGCCCCTCTGACTCAGCGACTGTCACGGAGGCGATTCGTATGATGGCATCATACTCTTTGCGTGTCATGGCCTGGGCAAAGAACCCACGGTCTTCTTTGACTGGGCCCTCCGCGAGGCGCGCAGCCAAGTCAACCACGGCCCCTGCATCGGCGGGGCGCGCGGCCCGCACAGTCCACGCCATCTGCGGGCTCCAGAAGAGAAGATATAAAAACTTGGCGGCCTTGAATTTGTGGGTGGCTCCGCTCGTCAAGCCGCCGTGGCTCCGCAAGAATCTGGACCTGGCTGCCCTTGAACCCGTCCTGGCCGTGCAGGCCCGCCTGCGGCTCTCGACGGTCTGCTATTCCGCCGCCTGCCCCAACCGGTCCGAGTGCCACGCCCGCCGCATCGCCACCTTCATGATCAACGGGTCCGTCTGCACGCGGGCCTGCGCGTTTTGCGACGTCCCGTCCGGGCGCGGGGTTCCCTTGGATCCGGGGGAGCCGGCGCGCGTCGCGGAGGCCGTCCGTGAACTCGGCTTGCGGCACGCCGTCGTCACGTGCGTTGCGCGCGACGACCTGCCCGACGGCGGCGCCGCCGCGTTCGTCAAGACGATTGCCGCCATCCGGGCGCGCTGCTCCGGCGTCACCATCGAGGTCCTGACCTCGGATTTTCGGGGCGACCCGGACGCTCTGCGCGCCGTCGTCGACGCGCAGCCCGACATCTTCAACTACAATGTGGAATGCGTCAAGCGCCTTTCGCCCATCCTCCGTCGCGTCGCCACCTACGAGCGCACCCTCTGGCTTCTTCGGACGGTGAAGGCGTGGGCGCCGTCGCGCTACACGAAGTCCGGCTTTTTAGTGGGCTTTGGCGAAACCCCGGGCGAGGTTTCGGCCCTCATCTGCGACCTGGCCGCCGCGGGTGTCGACATCCTGACGATCGGGCAATACCTGCGGCCCAGCCTCCGCCATTATCCAGTCCAGGACTACGTGCATCCGGACGCCTTCGCCAAGTACGCTGCCTACGCGAAATCCGTGGGCATCAAATACGTCGCGGCCGGACCCTATGTGCGCTCAAGCTACCTGGCCGAGGACCTCGTCCTGCGTGAAGGGCTGTTCGCCCGTGAGGGCATGGCGGCCTCCTAGCGCCTAGGTGACGAAGACCAGCTCATACACGGCGTTCCAGAATCCCGCGTTCTCCAGCATCCAGACCCCCATCGCCACGAGCAGGAGGGCGATGCCCAGGCGCATCCAGCGCTTGGCGCGCACATAGAGCTTCTTGAACTCCATCGTCGTCATCCCCCGGTGCACCGAGACCAGGATGACGACCAAGGGCGCCACAAAGATGAGGTTGTACACGACTAGCTTCATCCAGTTGTTGACATCGAGGGGCGCCACCGACATCATGGTGAGGACCCCCACGTAGACGGCCCCCGTGCAGGGCAGCTCAACCATCGCCACGAAGAACCCGAGGCCGGCCGACATCCATTTGTGGTCGCTGATCCGCATGACCATCGCCTCGACCCTCTTCTTCATCGAGGGCCGGATCGCCATGAGGGCCTCGGCCTGGCCGCGGACGAAATCCCGGAACTCCAGGACACCAGCGACCAGGACGATGGCGCCGAACAGGATGTAGAACGGCACCGTATACTGCTTCAGGTTCGAGATGAGGTTGAGCAGGAGCAATCCTGCGGCAAAGTAGGTGATGTAGACGGCCACAATGTACGTGAGCCCATGCACAATCATCTTACGGGGGCTGTTCGTCACCTTGAGCAGGTACGTGATGAGAAAGATGAGGACGCCAAACGCGCAGGGGTTGACGCTGTCGATGGCCGCGGCCGCCACCAGGCGCGGCCAGTCGATTGTGGGCAGCGCGCCAGGAACCAAGGCAAGGCCCTCGAGCGGCATTTAGTCCTCCCTCTGGCCCGCGGACGCGCGCCGGCGCCGCGTCGCCCGGTTCGGCGCGATGGAGGGTCCAAGAACTCCCTTTCGCAATGGGGACGTCAGCACTTCGATAGCGTTCTCTTAAAGGGCCGTTTTTTAATATTTCGCTTGGCGTCCACCCCACATCTTGACGTCAGGGGATGCCACAAAATTTATTAAGCTCTCATTTAAAAGCGTGGCATGCGACGTTTCCTGACCGCGCTGGTCATCTTGGCCGTCCTTCTGGCGGCATGCAGCAAGACCGCGACGATCAAGATCAAGGACGAAGGGCCCTGGTATTTCCCGGCCGTCCTTGAGGTTGAGCCGGGGACGACGGTGACCTGGGACAACAGCATGGCGGCCGTCGTCCACCCCGTCAACACGCTGGCCGGGCCCGTGGCGTTTAGCAGCGGGCACTTCACGAAGACGTGGCGCTACACGTTCACGACGCCGGGCCTCTACCACTACTACTGCCCCATCCATCCGTACATGCAGGGCTTCATCGGCGTCGGCGTCAAGGTCCCAAAAGAGACGCTCCCGCTGTGGGTCACGCAGTGGCCGCCCGCCGCGGCCGAGCAGCCCATCCCCGGCGGCCCCCCCGCAACCCCCGGCCTTGGTGAGGTCTGGCTGGACGCGCAGTTCCAGAAAGTGCCCGGCAAGGACAAGCCCGGGGCAATCGTGGTCGTGGACGCGGCCACGTGGACCGTCATCCGCGTCATCGACGACAAGCGCCTCAACAATCCGCACAACCTGATGCTCTCCACGAACAAGAACCAGATCCTGCAGACCAACTGGTTTGACTCCTACGTGAGCGTGTTCGACCGCTATACCGGCCTCCTCCTCAAGCACCTCTACGTCGGCGAAAGCCCGGCCCATGTCATGACGGCAAACGGGAAGGCCTACGTGACGCTGCAGGGCGCCGACGGCATCGCCGTCCTGGATGACGCCACGTTCGCGACGCTGGCGACCTGGCGCACCATCGAAGGCGAGCACGGGCACGGCGCCGCAAGCGGCCAAGACGACGGCGACGGCCATGCCGACGAAGAGATGCACGAGGAACGGGGCCGCGGCCCCCACGGCAATTGGCTCAGCAAGGGCGGCGCGCGCATGTCGGTCGCCAACACAGAGGGCGGCAGCCTTGCCGTATGGGACACTGCCTCAGGCGAGCGCATCCTCGAGCACAAGACCGACCCGGTGCCCCTCTTTGCCGGCATATCCCAAGACGGGACGCGGGCCTGGACGGCGTCGCTTCTGTCCGGCAAATTCGCCGCCGTCGACGTCGACACCAAGGCCGTCATCAAAGAATTCACCGTCGGCAAGTCGCCCGTCCAGGCAGTTCCCAGCCCCGACGACGCCCACATCCTCGTCGCGCTCTCGGGGGACGGGGCCGTCGCGGTCCTGGACGGCCGCACCTTCGACCTTCTCAAGACCCTACCCACCGGCAGCGGCGCCCACGCCGTCGCCTACGGCCCCAAGCAGGGCGGGGGCTGGTACGCCTACGTCAGCCACAAATTCGTGCCCTGGATTGCCGTCATCGACATGGGG
>CAYUKJ010000107.1:0-4053 GCA_964445245.1 uncultured Methanosarcinales archaeon
TTGGGGCGCGATGTCGGCGTACAGCGCGATCTTGTGCCGGATGCTTTCGTCGAGATACTGCTCGCAGCGCGCGATGATCAGGTCCGGGTTGATGCCTTTTTCGCGCAGGATGTTGACGGACATCTGGGTGGGCTTCGATTTCTGCTCGTTCACGTTGTGGGGGACCGGCACGTAGGTGAGGTGCACGTAGAGGACGCGGTTCGCCCTGGGGTCGCGGCGCAATTGGCGCGCGGCCTCCAGGAACAGCTCGTTCTCCATGTCGCCGACGGTCCCGCCAATCTCAAGGAGGATGGCGTCGGCCGCCTCTTCCTTGGCGATCCGGAACCACCAGTCCTTGATGAGGTCCGTCACGTGCGGGATGAGCTGCACCGTTTTTCCCAGATAGTCGCCGCGGCGCTCGCGCTCCCAGATGCGGTGGAAGACTTTCCCCATGGTGAGGTTCCATTCGGACTTGCAGGCGACGTCCAGGAACCGCTCGTAGTGCCCGAAGTCCATGTCGACCTCGCCGCCGTCGTCGAGGACGAAGACCTCGCCGTGCTCGACGGGGTTCATCGTGCCCGGGTCGGTGTTGAGGTAGCCGTCGCACTTGACCGGGATGATGCGGTGCCTGCGCGACAGCAAGAAGCCGAGGCTGGCGGCCGCCACGCCCTTGCCCAGGCCCGAGAGGACCCCGCCGGTCACGACGATGAAGACGGGGCGCATGGCGGCCTTTCAGCCGGCCGTTTTATATTGATTGTGCCTCTTGAAGCGTTGCTCTTGAAGCTATAGATGTCGCAGTAGTGAAGAAAATCTGTCCCGAATTCACGCGCCGTATGATGGGCAATACAACAGAATCTGGATTGCCACGGATGGGCGGGCACCCCGAAGGGGGCAACTCCCGCCCGCCCATCGTGGCCCCTGCCGCTGTATGTGCGCAGTATGTGCGCACTCCATTGTGCGTGATACCGACTGCGTGCCACGGCGAGGGGGCGGGGGGTCGCCCCGTCCGGGGGTCCACAGAAACGCCCGCAGGCGTTTCTGGAATCCACAGCGCCGAAGGCGCTGGGATGCGAGAACCAGGGGTTCTCCGCATCCCAGAAACCCTCTCGGGTTTCTGTGGATGCCCCCTCGCCCGTGGCTATTTGCCGAAGGCAAGAATTTTCCTTGAAAAGAAATGAACAATTGAACGATTAAAACAGCTGGAACAAGTTTTTGAACACCTGGAACCCGTCAAAGGGCGGGATGGGGATCATGTTGAAGACGAAGAGGAACATGTTGATCCGCGAGGTGAATGCCAGGATGAGGGCCTGGGTGCGGGAGAGGCCCTTGCGCCGCAGCCACAGCCAGCTGCCTGCCCAGAGGGCGAGGTGGACGCCGGGGCCGGCGAAGGCGATGAGGAAGTTCTCAAGGGGGGTGGCGCTGCCGGCGATGCTGACAAATCCGGGGACGATGAGGAAGAACCCGAAATTGGCGAGCTTGGCCAAAAAGGCGATGCCGCCCAGGACGAGCGTCGTGGGGTCGGCGTAAAACGCGTGGAACGTCGCGCTCAGGCCGAAGCCGACGGCCACGAATTTGTGGGCCAGCTCATGGAGGATGATGGGGGGCGCGATCACCTTGCAGGCGAACCAGAAGCCGGAAAAGCTCTTTCGCTTGGCGAGGGGCTCGTAGTGGCCGGAGGGGGGCACGAACACGTCCTTGAAGAGGAACCCCAGATAGGCCGTCATCAGAAGGATGTCGAAGACCTCGAAGCCCGTGAGCATGCCGGCCCGGGTGGCGCCGCGTTTAAAAAACTTTCTTCGGCGCGAGGCGATAGTGTAGAAAAAGTCTGGTGGCGAACTTAAGGGCGAGCCGTCGAGCAACTGAGAGCGCAGTGGCCAGGGGGGACCTGTCCTGTTGGCCTCTGGCCAACGCCCAGCAACCTGGGGGTTGCTGAGCACCCGAGGGGTGCGATGCTCAGAAGCGCCACCCGCTTCTGTTGCTGTCGGCCTACGGGGATGGCCACCAGCGGGCCCAGAAGCGGCACGGCGAGCAGTTCGCCACCAGCCGCTCGGGAGACTTTCTACAGGACAGCGTGAGGCGCAACACTTAAAACACGGCGCCGCTCGCCGAGACGGTGGCACGGGGACGACGCAACACGGGCGGGCGCAAGCGGTGGGCGCTGCTGCTTCTCTTTCCAGGCGTGGCCGTGATCTGGGGGCTGGCCCTCAACGGCAGTTCCCTTGACGAATGGGGGCATTTCGCGGCCTCGCGCCTGACGTTCCGGGAAGCCCCTGCCCACCCCTTGGACTGTGCCGCCCACCCCCTGTTCTGCCAGCTGAGCGCCGCGACGACGGAGGAGCGCCGATCGCTGCTGGGCACGGCTGTCCGGGAGCTTGGGTTCTCGCCCATCCCGGTCCCGATCCGGGGCGGCCGGGAGGACATCGTCGTGCGCCTTGAGCCCCGGCCCGGCGAGCCCTACATCGTCCTCAGCGCCCATTATGACAAGGTCAATCCGGAGAATCCCGCAGCGCTGGACAACACGGCCGGCATCTATTCGCTCTACCTGCTCCTGAAGAACCTGTCCGCGGCGCCGCCCCGGCGCAATGTCGTCGTCAGCTTTTCAGGCGAGGAGGAGACCGGGTTTTACGGGGCGCTTGCCCTCCTCGACTGGATGGCGGCGGAACGCCTGAAGATCGACAGCGTCCTCGTCGTCGACAGCATCGGGCGCGGCCACCCCTACATGGGGGCCATCGGGCAGGGGACTGGCATCTACTACAGGGACTGGCGCGGCCGGGAGCGGCGCTGGTCGCCCTGGGGCCGGCGCGTCTATCCCTATGTCGAGCCCGACACGAACCTCTCGCGCCGCCTTGCGGCCGCCGCCAAAGAGGCGGGCGTCCCCTTCCGCACATACAATCGCATGGTGGGCTGGTCCGAAGACGTCGCCTTTGCCCAAGCCGGCCACCCAACCGCGCGTCTCTACAGCGACGACTGGTGGTACTACTTCCACTACATCGACACGCCCGACGACAAGCCCGAATACATCGACGCCGCCAACCTTGAAGAGTTTGTGCGGCTGTATGCGGCGTACATTAATCCATAGTAGTTTAAATGCCACGGGGCACGCCAGCACCCCGTAGGGGGTGCACAGAAACGCCCGCTGGCGTTTCTGGCATCCCAGAAATCCCTTCCTTGGATTTCTGTGGACAACCCCCGCTGGCGGCCCGTGGCGACTGCACCTATCCACGCGCAGCATCCAGCACTCTTGATCGGCGCGCTTCCAGAAGCGTGGGCCACGGTGGCTGGGCGGGGGGTCGTCCCTTACGGGGGTGCCTCGCCACCCGTGGCAGTGTATATTTGTTTCAGTTCCATCTCAAATATTATAGCTCGAGAGTCGTGCGCATGAAATATTTCCACAATCTTCTTAAAACCCATCGGTCTCCCCTGCCCTTGTGACTGACATCACCGCCGCTGTCATCGGCCTGGGCGCCATGGGGCGCCACCATCTGCGCATTCTCTCCGAGATGCCCCGGGTCGCCAAAGTCGTCGGCTGTGAGGTTTCCGAAGAGCGCCGCAAGGCGATCGGCGAGGAATTCCCCAAGGCCGTCCTCTATGGCCACCTCAAGCCGATGCTGGAGAAGGAGAGGCCACAGCTAGTCTCGATTGCCACGCTCGGCCCAAGCCATGTCGAGCTGGCGGGAGAGGCGCTGAATGCGGGCGTCAAGCACATCTTCGTCGAAAAGCCTGCCGGCATTTCGGTCCAGGCGATCCGGGATCTGGCCGAGGCCGCCACGCGCGCCAAGGCGCACGTCGCCGTCAACCACAGCCGGCGCGCCTGCGAGGACTATCTGAATCTGGGGCCCTGGATCGAAAAGATAGGCGGGATCCGTGGCATCGCGCTGCTGTCCGGCGGCGGGCGCCTGGGCTCAGTGGGCACGCATTATTTTGACGCCATCCGCATGGTCTCGGGTGCCAATTTCACGGCCGTCTCCGGCTACTTGGACCCGGCGTACGCCGGCGACCACAAGGGCCGCGACATCTGGGACCCCGGCGGCGTGGGCGTCTATGAGATGACCAATGGCGCCCGCCTGCACATTG
>CAYUKJ010000108.1:0-4038 GCA_964445245.1 uncultured Methanosarcinales archaeon
ACTATGAGGACTACGACCTCGCCGGAAGCGAAGTCGAAGTTGTCGTGGCCGACTTGGACAGCATCACCGTGAACAAGGTGGCCTAAGACCCAGTATTTTTTTCTCTTTTTTTTTTCTTTTTCTCCATTTTCTTGCATCCGCATGCGCTAAATGCCCGCCTTTTGGCAGCATAAGGGCGAAGAGAGTCTTCACCGCCGCGGTTCAGTAGGAAAGTTGCCTTCGGCGTGGGTTGTGGGCTCCGTGGAGCCGCAGGTTCCCGGGCGCCAGCGACGCCACGTCGCTGAGCGGCTCGCCGTGCGTCTGCCAAGCTCGCTGGGTGGCCAGCTCAGAAACCAGGGGGTTTCTGGCTCGCTCAGCACGTGGTGCTGGCGCCCGAGCACGCTCCTGGCGTGCTCCGGGCCTCAACAGCGAAGCTGTTGGGAGCAAGGGACTCGGAGTCCCTTTGCTCCCAGAAATCCAGGGGATTTCTGTGGCCTCAGCATTCAAAGAATGCTGGGCCCCAGAAACGCCTTTGGCGTTTCTGCGGGATCCCCTGACGCTGAGCACGCCCAGGGCGTGCGATGCTCAGCGACTGCAGTCGCTGTTGGGGCGACCCCCTGGCCAAACCGCTTCCGGGACACGTCACGGCTCGCCCTTAAGCCCACAACCCCTACTTTTCTACTGAGCCGGAGAACGGGATCAGGAGCGGCACTGGTTCCGGCTTTACTGGCCGATCTGCGCCTTCGAGTAAAGGGGGGATCCCCTGCCGCCAGACCTGCACCGGAGGCCCTCGTCGGTCATCCCGTCGCAGTCGTTGTCAAGGCCGTCGCAGGTTTCGGGGGAGGGGGGCGCTTGTCCCGAGCAGGCCGTCCAGGCCGACCAATAGCCGCCCACACAGTACGTGGACTTCGCCCCGATGCAGGTGCCGATGCCGCACATCTGGATTTTGGCTTGGCCAGTTGAGCATTCGGGCGTGCCTGACGGGGAGCAGACAGCGGCTCCTATGGCCTTGACGGCGGCAAGGTCGAAGGCGAAGAGGTCGTCGCTCGAGTCGTCGATGATGTAGAACTCCCCGGTCGCCTCATCTGCCCAGACGCCTCGAGGGTCCCAGGTGCCGCTGATGCCGAACTGCCCCAGGAACGTCCCAGAAGCGTCGTACTTGAAGACCTTGTCGGCTCCGCCCGAACCGCCGTCGGCGACGTAGAGGTTGCCGGCTCCATCGGCGGTCAGGCCGGTGGGCTTGTTCAGAATTTTGCCTGCCCCGTAGGTGATGCTCTGCGCGCCGGTCGCAATCAAATAGGCAAAGACGGCCTTGTTGGACTCTGAGCCGGCATGGAGATGGGCGCCGGCGACCATGAGGTCGGTGGGCAAGGCCAGGGAACTGATGAAGTCTGATTTGGGGCCGGGCGAGGGCGCGCTGACCTTGGAGACCTTGTTGCCGGTGTTCTCTCCGACGTAGATGAAGGCGGCGTCGGCCGCGACGCCCTCCGGTGTGCTGAAGGTGGGCGTCAGCGTCGCGACCGTCAGGGAGGGCTCAATGACCTTGACGACGCCGCTGCCGACCGCATAGAGCTTGCTGTTGGCAGGATAGACGCTGGTGACGGCGGCGCCGACGGAGAGGGCCGAGTCTAAGGTGCGGGTGGCTGGGTTGAAGAGGAGGAGGCGGCTGTTTGTCTTGTCGCCGGCGACGACGCGCTTGCCGGCCCCTGTGGTGAAGACGGTGACATCCCTCATGGATCCTGACGTAGGCGAGGCCGTGATGGGGGCGGTCCAAATCGGGGCAAGGGTGACGTCCTGCCCGCCGCCGCCCGTGCAGCACCCTTCATCGACTTGCTGGTCGCAGTCGTTGTCGATGCCGTCGCAGGGGTCCGTGGCAAGGCAGCAGACGCCGCCCTCGTCGACCTGGCTATCACAGTCGTCATCAGCAAGGTTGCACACTTCCGGGTTGGGCTGGCCGCCGGGGCAGCAGACATTATCCTCGTCCACAAGGCTGTCGCAGTCGTTATCAACGCCGTCGCAGACCTCGGGCGAGGCGGCACAGCAGACGTTGTCCTCGTCCACAAGGCTGTCGCAGTCGTTATCAACGCCGTCGCAGACCTCGGGCGAGGCGGCACAGCAGACGTTGTTCTCGTCGATTTGGCCGTTGCAGTCGTTGTCGAGGCCGTCGCATACCTCGGTCGGGGGGCTGGTGGGGGTGCAGTAGCCGCAGCCGGATGTGTCGAGGGTGCACGTCAGGGTGCAAGCGAGGCTACCTTCACCGAAGCCGAAGCTGGCGCAGGTCTGGCCGCCGAAGTCGGAGCCGTCGCACTCCTCGTAGTCCTCCTTGATGCCGTCGCCGCAGTCGTGGCAGGAGGACTCGTCGAAGGCTGTGCAGGAGGGTGCGCAGGCCAGCGTGCCGCCGATGTGGCCGCGCGTCACGCAGGTCTGGCCGCCCAGGTTGGGGCCATCGCAGAGCTCGCCGGACTCGACGTTGCCGTTGCCGCAGACGGCAGTCTGGGTGCAGGCAGAGCAGTCGGTGCTGCAGGTCTGGCCGGTTCCGCAGCCGACGTTGCCGGAGGGGTCGCAGGTTTCGCCCGGGTCAAGGAGGCCGTTGCCGCAGGCGCAGGCGATGCCGGTCTTGGTGACCGTCGTTTGGTCGATGACTGTGCCGGCCCCTGCGCCTGAGGTGTCGTATTGGGTGAGCGTGACGGTGTCGCAATTGACATCCACGACAAGGACGCCGACGGTATCCTCTTGGTGGGCAGTCAGGCCGCATGTGCTGCTGCCCGTGGCGATCTTGGCGGGGCTGCCGGCCACGATGGAGATGGTGCCCGGCGGATCCACGTAGGGTCCGTTGCTGTTCTGGGCGACGCCGCCGTTGTTGAGGGGCTTGGTGCGCTCATAGGTGTGGGCGTGGCCCTCGAAGATGAAGTCGACGCGCTTGTTGCCCCCCGCGCCGTCGAAGGTGTCGAAGTAGCCTTCGGTGTAGCTGTCGCCGTAGTAGGTGCAGCTTTTCGCGGGGTGGTGGAATTGCGCCGCAAACCAGTCCTTGTCCTGGTTGGCGGCAAGAATCGAGCGCATGGCGGTCTCGATGCTGGAGGAGTGGACGCCGTTGGAGCCTCCGCCGGAGTCGACATTGAGGACGAGGAGGTTGCCGTAGCTAAAAGGATAGACCCCGAGGGTGCCGCTGCCTTGCCAGGGAGGGACTGACCATGTCTTGCCGAAGTCGCCGATATTGCTCTGGTCGTGGTTGCCGGGGACCGGGTAGATGACGGTGGAAGGCGAGATATCGTCCAGGTATGGCCAGAAATTGTTCTTGTAGTCGGCCAGCGAGCCCCAGTCGTAGGCGACGTCGCCGGGGATGAGCAGAAATGTGGGCCGGGGGGTGAGCGACTTGAGGAAGGCCACGGTGTCGCCTTGGAGCCCTCCCGGCTCGCCGATGTCGCCGCCGACGGCAAAGCGGAAAGTCTTGATGGCCGGGCTGTCGGTGGTGAAGGCGTATTCCTCCGCAGTGAGGCCCCCCATAGGCGTCACAGGCGTCGCGCCGTCCAAGACGCGGTAGTAGTATGTCGTGCCAGGAGTGAGGCCGGTGATCGTGGCGAAGAAGTGCGAGCAGCCGGAGCACCCGGCGGCCTGGCCCTGCTGAGCGACGACCTCGTCGGCGGACGAGAACGAACCGTCGGCCGGCCGCCATTGGACGCGAAAGTCCGCCGAGCTTGGACCGATGATGCCGATGACGACCGAGGTGTCCCGAAGGTTCTGGAGGAAGGGGTTGAAGGCGGGAGCAACTGCGATTTGGGGCTGGGGCTCGCTTGCGGCGGCGGCCTCGTAGGCACGGCCTGCGAGGTTGGCGGCTCGCTCCACTTGGAGGTGGCGGGTCCCGGGCGCCACAAAGGCCTGGCGCTCGACGGAGAGCACGATGATGACGGCCACCGCGAAGGCAACGAGGACGTGCAGGAGCCGGCGCTCGACGTCCCGGTTGGCCGAGGGCGCGGGGACGGGGGACGAAAAAACTTTGGCTGGGGAACGGGAGGTCTTGCGGCGGGATTTCATGGGCAGTCAGGGTCGAGAGGGCAGTTT
>CAYUKJ010000109.1:0-4018 GCA_964445245.1 uncultured Methanosarcinales archaeon
CCCGTCGATCGTGGACTGGCCGGTCCCGTAGTAGTTGTCGAGGAGGTGCTTGGTCTGGTTGTCGTTGACGGCGATCATCGGGTACTTGAGGGCGCCGTCGCGGACCATCGCCCGCAGCCGGATGATGCCCGTCGTCGTCTCCTCGCAGCCCGCGATGATCTGCGGGATCAGGTCCGGGTGCTTGAGGTGGACCTGCGAGACGAGGTCGCAGCCGTCGTCGATTGTGATGTGCGGCTTGAACGCGATCACGTTCTCGAGGTAGCGATAGTAGTCCTCGGTGCTCTCGCCCTTGTAGGCCCAGACGCGGACGCCCTCCTTGGCCATCGCGGCCGCGACGTCGTCCTGCGTGCTCAGGGGGTTGCAGCCGGTGATGGCGACTCCGGCTCCGCCAGCCCGAAGGGTCCGGACGAGCACGCCTGTTTCTTTGGTCACGTGAAGGGCAAGGCCGATGCGGACGCCCTTGAGAGGCTGCTCCTTGGCGAATCGGTCTCGGACGCAGAGGAGCGCCCCCATCTCGCGCTCCGCGAACTCCATGTTGAGCAGGCCTTGAGCGGCCATTGAGAGGTCCTTGACTTCATAGGTCGGCCCGGCTTCCATTCCCATCGCGAACATCCGTATATTTATATATATTTTGTCGAATTTAGTCATTATTTATTATGATTTCTATATGGTTATTATAGAAATTTTACATAATTTTATATAGATTCATTCAAAAACTCCATCAATGGATGAGCTTGACCGCCGCCTGATTGGGGCGCTCCGCCAGGACAGCCGCCAATCCGTCCAGGCCCTGGCGCGCCGCCTTGACGTCCGGCCTTCCACCGCCCACGCACGTCTCCAGCGGCTCAAGGCCGATGGCGTCATCGAAGGCTTCACTCTCAAGCTCAACAGCCGCGCCGTCGGCGAGGGCTTCATCGTCTTTCTCCTCCTCTCCACCGCGAAAAAACTGAGTCCGGCGTTCCTTGCAAACCCCCACATCAAGGAGGCCTTTGGCATCACGGGAGAGTACGACCTGATCCTCAAACTGAAGTTCCCTGGCGTCGACGAGTTCAACGCATTCCTGCTCGAGCTGCGGAACGAACCTAACATCACCAAGACCCTCACGATGGTGGCCACCGCCAACCTCAAGGAGGAGCTTTGATGGCCGTGCCTCCAGCATGCTCCCAACCAACAACCTTTATAAGGAAGAGCCGGACAGAACGCCCGATGCGCCTCGCTGGTCAGCTTGCCGCCCTCGTCCTCGTGCTCGTAATCGTGGCCTGCGCGCCCAGAGCGCCCCTTGCCGGCAAGGCCCACAGCGCCATGGGCGGCTCAGGCGCATGCCCGCCGCCTGCCACCGACCCCAGCCTTCTCAGCGAGGTGCGCTCGATCGGGGGGTCTGAGTTGGGGAAACTCCAAGGAATCTGGATTGACGGTTTAGGACGTCTCATCGTGCCGGATGAAACCAACGAGAATGTCAGGGTCTACAACGCGACGACCGGGGCGCTCCTCCGGACACTGGTCAATCCCGGGGGCACCGCCTACGATGACCCCATGCACGCCGTCAGCGGCCCAAGCGGCCGCGTCTACATCTCCGACCAGAACACCGACCGCGTCGTCATCTATGACGCCAACTTCAACTACCTGGGCCAGATCACGGCATCGCTGAACTTCCCGCAGGGCATGGCCGTGGACACCGCGACCGGCGACCTCTATGTCCTCAACCCCGGCAATGACAACATCCGGCGCTACAACGCGACCGGCACGTTTCTGGGCGTCGTCGCCAGCGGACTGACCTTCAACACGGATTTCATCCTCCTCAACCCCCTCGCCAACGAGCTTCTGGTGAACAACCTGGACACCAACCGCATCCACCGCTACGACAAGGCCAATGGCGCTTCCCGCGGCACCTTCGGTTCCGGCATCTTCACCAACGTCCCCTACGGCATGGCCATGGACCGCAACGGGCGCCTATACGTCGCCGAGACCTCCAACCGGGTGCGCCTCTTCACCGGCGACACCTACCAATACCTCCACACGTTCCGCAGAAGCGGCGCGACCGCCGGCTTCCTGCGCGGCATCGCCTACGACAGCGCCACCAACAGCTTCGCCCTCACCCACGACGATGAGCCCTCGGGGGACGTCTACGTGAGCGTGCTGTCCGCCTCCGCCGTTGAAGGACTCACATGGTGCCCCTGCACCGACGCGGACAGCGACACGTATTCGCCCGACGGCGGCGCCTGCGGCGCGGTGGACTGCGACGACGCCAGCGCTGCGGTCAATCCGGGGGCCGCCGAGATCTGCGGCAACGGCCTCGACGAGGATTGCGACAGCACTCCAGACGACGGCTGCGGGCCCTGCACCACCGATGCGGACTCCGACGGCTACCTCTCGGACGCCAGCTGCCCGGCCGCAACCCGCGACTGCGACGACACCAACGCGTTTGTCCATCCTGGCGCCGCCGACGTCTGCGGCAACGGCATTGACGAGGACTGCGCTGGCGGCGACCTGGCCTGCCCCATTTGCACGACGGACGCCGACCATGACGGCTACTTTGCCGACGTCGGCTGCACCCCTCTGGATTGCAATGACGGCGACAGCACCATCAGCCCGGGCCTAGGCGAAGTCTGCGCCAATGCGCGCGACGACAACTGCAACGGCCAGACCGACGAGGCCGCCTGCTGCGCGCCGCCGGCAGGCAATCCGGTGGCGCTGGCCTCCACATGGACGGGCGGCCAGGGAATCCTCGATCTTCCCTTTGCGGCCGCCATCGACTCCCGGGGCAATATCCTGGTGCCCGACAACGGCCGCGAATCCGTCATGGTCTACACCTCCGCCGGCGCGCCGCATCCCACCATGCCCGAGATCGGGCCGGCCATTCCCGGGCTGTCGGGCAGCCTGAACAACCCCGAGTCGGTCGCGGTCGCCCCCAACGGCGACATCGCCATTGCTGACCGGTCCAACGACCGCATCGTCATCCTCAACGCCAACTACGGGTTCGTCCGCACCATCGGCTCCGGCGTGTTCAACGGCCTCAAGGGCGTGGCCATCGCCGCCAACGGTGACATCTACGCGTCCGACGACGTGGACGATGAGATCCGGCGCTTCTCGAGCGCGGGCGCCAGTCTGGGCATCGTGGCCAGCGGCCTATCCAACCCGCGCCATCTCTACATCGACCGGCAGGCCAACGAGCTGTATGTCTCCCTGTCCACGTCGGCGCGCCGCTACCGCCTCAGCCCGTTTAGCCTGCGCACCACGATCGGCGCGGGCCAGTTCACCGGCACCCCCGAGCAGATCGTCCTGGACCGCCACGCGAACATCTACGTGGCTGACCGGTCGGCCGGACGCGTCCGCATCTTTGGCCCCAGCGGCGCGTACCTGCGCTCGTTCACCGCCAGCGGAGGCCTCACCGATCGGCCGACCGGCCTGGCCTACGACCAGGCCCGGGACCTCTTTGTCATCGCCAACAACAGGGGCATCAGCTCTTCTGTCTCGCGCCTTGCGGGATTCCAGGCCACGGCCGTCGAAGGTGTCACCGTCTGCCCCTGCACCGACGCCGACAGCGACGCGTACTGGCTGCAGCCCTACTGCGCCCCGGGCAGCGACTGCGACGACGACGCCACCACCCGGTACCCGGGCGCCCCCGAGGCCTGCAACAACGTCGACGACGACTGCGACACGCAAGTCGACGAGAGCCTCAGCCGCCCCCAGACCTGCGGGGTCGGCGCCTGCCAAGCCACCGTCACCCAAGCCTGCGCCGCAGGCGCCTGGGCCCCCGCCTGCGTCCCCGGCTCCGCCTCGAGCGAGGTCTGCGGCAACGGCCTCGACGAGAACTGTGACGGCACCGCCGACGAGGGCTGTGCCTGCGGCACCGACGCCGACGGCGATACCTACTTCTCCGATGCGGTCTGCCCGGCGGCCACGCGCGACTGCGACGACGCCGATGCAACAATTTATCCCGGCGCCGCAGAAACGTGCGACAATGTCGACGACGACTGCGACACGCAAGTCGACGAGAGCCTCAGCCGCCCCCAGACCT
>CAYUKJ010000110.1:0-4002 GCA_964445245.1 uncultured Methanosarcinales archaeon
CGCCTTCCCGCCGTGGCTCTGGCGCAACAAAAAGGCAGCCATCCCCGAAGGGGCCAACCCCCTGGCGCACAGCAACGCGAAGCGTTGCTGGAGCCAGGAAGCCTCTGAGGCTTCCTGTGCTGCAGCGCAGACGCACCATGACACGGCTCGACATGAGGGCGGCCACGCTACATTTTCACCAAAGCCGGTCGTTGGACCGGCGAGGGCTACGCCACATTGAGGAGCTTGCGGAACAAGAAGCTGAACGCGAACGAGAAGATGAGGTATGTCCCCAAAAAGCCGGGGTGCCAGCCGAAGAAGTGGACCGGCTCAAGGGGCCGGATGGGGGCGTAGCCTACGCTGATGCGCTCGATGGGCGACTCTGGGTGGAGATAGCCCTCCCGGCTGCTGTGGAGGAGGGCGAACACATTGAGGGGAAACGGGGGCGCCTTTAGCTTGTCGCGGCCGCGAGCGCTGTGCAGGTCTTGGCTGATGACGAGCTCCTTCGTTTCTTCGACGCCCTTGAACTCGATGGTGACTTGGTGGCGGCCCGGGGGGCCTTGGAGGCGCCAGTCGGCGCGGCTTTCGTTCAGAGGGGCCGTGGCATTCGTCAGCAGGGTGAGGGAAGAGGGGGCGGCCAACGTCATTGCGCCTTCGGTGGCGCGCGTGGCTGCCTCGATGCCCACGGGCGCATTTGGCGCCGCCGGAAAGTACGCGAGGTAATCGTTCATCCACGCAAAGAGGATGATGACGGGAATCATAGTGAAGAGGGTGGCGCGCATCGATTTCTTCATGAGGGTAAAGGAAGACTCCATCGACTTTTTCTGGACCTCCATCATCTTTTTGGGGTCGTCCTTATGCTTGCGCAGCATCTCCTGGAGCTTCTTTTGCTCGGCGCGAAGGCGCTTGATTGCGGACTGGTCGGTCGTGTATTTCGTGATGATGGTGATGAGGAGCATGATGACTGCTGACAGCGCCAACAGGCCCAGGGCCGGCGGCAGCCTCAGCGTCCAGCCGAAAAGCGCGTCGAGGACAGGATCCAAGAAGTTCAGTAGGCCCATTCCGGACGCGGACCCCCGGGCGATTTTTAAAGGTTCCGTACGTGAAACCGCATTCAACACCCAGCTCCGCCCACGCGGCAATGACAGGCGCAGCACACTCCGACGCTACTTAGGCACGGGATGCGGAAGTTATAAAAACACATGGCACGCCGGGTGAACTGCGAGGTGACGCGCAATCCGCGCAAAGAGCATCCTGGGATTGGTTCTTGCCGGCGTCCTGCTGGCGGGTTGCGTCAGCGTGTCCGTCGAGCAGGCGCTCAAGCGGAGCGGACGCTATGACCTGGCCGTCACATTCACGACCAGCCCAGAATACAAGATGCTCTTGCACAGCATCAAAGAAGAGCTCCAGGTCGAAGGCGCCGTCAAGGACAAATTCGCATTTCGCGACACGGCCACGACGATGACGTACTCCTTCACCGACCTTGACCCCGCAACAGACACCCGGCTCTTCAAGGAGAAGGCGTCTGTTGGCACGCCGGACCCGATGGCTGCTACGGGCGGGCCAGGCCTTGAGGTGCTGGAGGCCGGCCGCACGAAGCTTGAGAAGCGCGCGTCGTTCCCGTACAACATCTACACGTACACGATCCGCGTCGCACCTCCCCAAAAAGCCACCCCCGCACCCGCCGACCTGCGCACCCAAGACTATGTGCAGGACGCGGCCGCCATGCTCGCCCCTGAGACAGAGGCCGGCCTCATGGAGGACATCCGCGCCATCTTCGCCAATGACAGCGTCGAAGTCATCGTCCTGACAAAACCCGCGATGTCCGCCGCCGAGTACTGGCAGGTCCGCAACGACCTGGAAGCCTCGTTCCCCTTCAAGAACCCCGACCAGAACTACGTCCTGCTCCTGGCGTCAAGCGACGGGGACAGGTACTGCAAGCTGGACTGGAGCTTCTACGACCCCGGCGTCGCCGGGGCGCTTGGCACGCTTGGCGCCGAGTATTCGGCCGGCTGCGCCGGCGACCCCGAGGGCCAGATCACACGGGCCGTGTCGGGCCTGCGCGCCCTCTTCGACGAGAAGGATTTGGCCGGGGGCGCCCCGGATGAGGCCCTCGAGGACTCCCTCAGCCAGCTGTTCACGATCGAGTACACCGTCAGGACGTTTGGCGCCGTCGTGGAGACTAACGGGCGCCTCCTTGAGGACGGGCGCGTCCGCTTCGACATCAACCCCTTCAAGCAGGCCGAGTACACGTTGACCTTCAAGGACTTCGTCTTTGCCGGCATCTTCGGCGACTCTCTGCAGTCTGTCCTCGTCGTCGTGGTCGTTCTGCTTGTCGGTGGCAACGCGCTGCTCCTGGTGGCCAGGCGAAGGCGGCGCTTTGCCGCGGCCGGCCCCTCCGCGCCGGACCCTCAGCTGGTCAACTACATCCGCTACGCGCGCAGCGCCGGGAAGGCCGACGCCGAGATCAGGGACATGCTTCTCGCAATTGGGTGGCCCACCGGCAAGGTCGACGCGTCGTTTGGGCAAGTCGCCACCCTCCAGGTTTCTCGGCCTTGAATATGGTTGTCTTGACGTCAACCTCAGAAAAGATTTGCATCAATACTTGTCAGAGGCCGATTTTTCGTAGTACAGTAAGTTTTTCTTAACTTTGCTAAATATTGGTCTATCAGAAAACGTCCATTCTTGGAATATAGGGATTTAGCCACCTATGAACTTGCGCATCATGGGATTCATGTCCATGAGGTGCTGCTGCGCGATCTCCTCGTAGAGGCGGTACACGATCATGACGGTGAGGAGCAGGCCTGTCCCGTTCGTGAGGGCTCCGCTCAGGTCGGCAAGGGCCGCCAACGCGCCCACAGCCATGCCGCCCATGACGGTGAGGGGCATGATGTAGCGGTCAAGCATCCGCTCGAGGACGCGCTGGTCCTTGCGAAAGCCCGGGATCTGGAGCCCAGAGGCCATCATCTGCTTGGCTTGGCTGCGCGCGTCCAGGCCGGCGGTCTGGACCCAGAAGACCCCGAATAGGACGCTGCCGCCGACGAAGAAGAGGAGGTAGACGAGCGCTTTGGCGTAGGGCAGCCAGCCGATAGCGAGCGTCTGCTGCGTGATGATCTCGCCGACGAGGCCCCCTTGGTTGGCGTTGGGCACCGAGAGCCACGAGATGAGGCCGGTCCCTGTCGTCGGGTTCCCTAAGGGATAATTCCAGCTGCCCAGAAAGCTGGCGAAAAGCTGCACGTTGGCCAACAGCGCCGCAATCAGGATGACGGGGATGTTGCTCGTGTACATGAAGTTGAGGGGCCAGCGGATGCCGTGGCCCCTGATGCGGCCGAAGGAGAGGGGGATCTCGACCTTCATGGCCTGGATGTAGACGACGATGACGAAGATGAGGACCGTGGCGAATATCATGGCGAAGTCCTGGGTGGCCTGCACCAGCTTGCCCTGGCCCAAGAACGCGATCATTGACCAGACCTTGCCGGCCGGCACGCCGGGCAGGTCCTCCGATGAGAGGGGGTTGAACGCGCGCAGGAACAGGCTTTTCGCGACGCCGGCGGCGATGAACAGCGAGATGCCGCTGCCAAAGCCCCATTTGCTGACGACTTCGTCCATGAACATGATGAGCAGGCCGCCCAAGAAGAGCTGGAAGATGAGGATGCCTGCCGGCACGCCGGGCTTGGGGAGGAGGCCGCCCAGCGACACGTAGATGAAGGCCTCGAAGATGATGAAGCCGATGGAGAGGAGCTTCTGGATGCCCTGGAACCGCTGCTTGCCTTCGTGCTTCGTGAGGTCGAATTTGACGATGCCGCTGCCGTTTAGGAGCTGCAGGACGATGGAGGCCGTCACGATCGGCCCGATGCCCAGCGAGACGATGCTGCCGAACTCGGCGCCTAGGATGAGGGAGAGGAACTCGAATTGCTGGAGCGCGTTGGGCCCCAGGCCGTAGAGGGGGATGAGGCCGAGGACATAGAAGAGGACGAGGATGAGGAGCGTCCATTTCAGCTTCTGCTTGAAGGCGAGGCGGCG
>CAYUKJ010000111.1:0-3974 GCA_964445245.1 uncultured Methanosarcinales archaeon
CCAGGTACTGGAGAACCTTACGGAAAAGCGGTGACCCGCCTCGCCGCCCGGCGGGGAGGATGACTTGGACGAGCTCCCAGTTCTCGTCGGAGAGCGCGTAGCCGTTCGTGGCGGTGACGCGGTACACGTACTGGCCGGGCTGGCCCTGCACGAGCCAGATCGCGGTCTTCGTCTGGCCGGGGGTGAAGGTGCCTATGTCCTTGGAGAGGGGCTCGCCAGTCGTGAGGCCGGCGGGCAGCTCGATGGTCGCGGTCACGTTGGCGACGACAGGCGTGTCTCCGGGGTTGGTGATGTCGGCTGTGATGTTGAAGGTGGCGTTGCGCGAGACCTCCGGTGAGCGCGTGTTAAGGACCAGAAGGGCGGCGGGGCGCAGGACGCGGAGCGGCACGAATTCGAGGAGCTGGCTGCCTTCCATGGCCTCGGCGCTGACGACGAAGTTCCAGGTTCCGCCACGGCTGATCGAAGTGGCCAGAGTGATATTGTACGATTCGCCCGGCAGGAGGATGGGCGCGTAGTAGTACTGGTTGTCCAGCGTCGAGTAGAAGGGTGTGGCGACGGTGACCGAGATCCCATTGAGCGTCGTGGGCCCGGTGTTGGTGAGGCTGAAGTTGATTTCGAGGGGCTCGCCTTCGCGTGGCGGCGTCGCGTTGGGGGGCGTGGAGGGGATTTGGGCGGAAAGCGCAAGGAGACTGGCGACGGGCACGTCCTCAAGATTGTGGCAGTTGAAGCCGTCGGGGCCGGGCTCGTCGGTGTATGCCGTGAGGCGCAGCCAGCCGCTGGTGAGGTATTGCCACTCCGCGACCGAGTAGTTCAGGACAGTTGACGCCCCTGGACTGAGCGTTAGCATGCCAGTCTCATCGAGGAGGGCGTAGCCCCCGTCGCTTTGGGCCCGAAGCTCTGTGGTCATGTACCGCGCGACCCTGACGCGGTAGGTGAAGGTCCGGGGCACTCCGGTGGGGTTCGAGTAGTTGACGCTGAACATGACTGTGTCGCCGTCCTGGTAGGCGGGCTGGCCGGGCGTGACGTTGATGCCGAGCGTGCAGGCCGACTGGGGCTTCGTGGACTGGTTGTTCTTGTACTTGTCGGTGAGGTCGATTGCGGTGCAGGTGGGCTCGTGCGTGTAGGCCTTGCCGGGCGGCGGGTTGGTGTTGCCGTAGCCGTGCCTGTCCCAATAGTCTCCGCGGCCGCCGGCCGGGTCGCCGTCGGGGCTGACGCCGGAGGGAGTGGCGTCGATGGCCTGCCAGCCCCTGCCGGGGATGTAGACCTCGACCCAGCAGTGGAAGTTCCAGTCGCCGACCTCGTGGCCGGTGACGGGCCGCGCCGGGATGCCCTCGGCGCGCAGCATCGCCACCAGGGCCATGCAGAAGTCCATGCACTGCGCCGTCGTGGGGACGCCAGAGTTGGCGGCGTCGCGCAGCTTGTGGAGGAAGGTCTTGGCGTCGGGATAGCAGAAGTCCGTCCCCGCAACATTGCCGCCCCCGGCGGGGACCCAGCCGGCATTGTCCGTGATCCATTTCTGCTTGCGGTTGGCGGCGGTCTCGGGGTCGGCGGCCCCCCCTGACACGTTCTCGGCGAGCTCCACGATGAGTTTGTTCGTGGAGTCCAGGGGGACCGTGGAGCTGTGGTTGGGCCCGCCCCAGTAGTAGGTGCCGTTGGCGCCGCGGAGCCACTCGTCCATCTCGGCGGCTGTCGCGTTGGGCACGGTGATGTTGAAGACGACGGTGACGTTGGTGCGGGCCACCGTGGACGTGTTCGAGGAGGTGTTGCTGACGGTGATGGAGACGTTGTGCTGGCCCGTCGGCGTCGGGCTAGCGCCCTTGCCGCCCTTGATCTTGACGACGGTCGTCTTGCTGCCGTCCGGATTCGTCTTTGTCCCCCTTGTCTTGACGAGGTTCGCGGTGTCGCTGACCTCGATGACCACGTCGGCCGGGTGCTTGACGACCAGGTCGGTGCTGCGGTCCTCGTTCATGTAGATGACGTTGCGCTCCTCGTAGAAGGGCAGGCCGTCGTCGAAGGCGATGGTGAACGGCGCCGGTTGCGGGCCCCTAGGGAGGTTATCTACGCCGTTGCCAGGGCCGTGGATCTCGTAGGCATAGGGATAACCAGGGTTGGCCTCGAAGTCGGACCAGAAGTTGCCTTGCGTGGGGGAATTCCACAGGTTGCCGGTCACGTAATATTCCTCGTAGGCGTTCCACGTGTACGGGATTTCGTTCAGGAAGTCGTTGTTCCAGAGGAGGTTGCCGCCGCCCGCGTAGATATAGGCGCCCATGTTGCTGCTGTCGGCAATCGTGTTCCCCGCAGCCTCGTTGGAGTCGGCCTGGTAGAGGTAGAGGCCGATGGCGTTGGAGGCGAGGGTGTTGCCTGTCAGGAGATTTCCGGCGGCGGCGGGCCCGACCAGGAGGCCGCTGTAGAATCCGCTGATCCGGCAGTTCCGCACGGTCACGCCCTGGGCGCTGAAGACCTGGATGCCGTGGCGGGTGGAGGAGCTGCCGATGCCGGTGATGCGGTGGCCATTGCAGTCGAGCGTGATGCCGGGTGTGCTGATGTAGATGCCGTTCTGGTCGTCGGAGCAGTTTAGGTCGTAGTCCATGACGTGCGAACTGGTGAGAAAGGCGCCGCAGGTGCAGGGCGTCGTGCCGCCGCAGGCCGTTGCGGGGGAGAGCGCGTCGAGCGAACTGGCAGACAGGACAAACGGAAGAAAGACGAATAAAACCCCCACACACAAGCCGGCTTTCAAAGGCATGCACCCCACTCTCCCATCGTTCGGGAAAGGCGAGCTAATATAAAATGTTAACTGTGGCCTAGGCTACCTGGAAGATAGTTATTTGGTTGATGTTCTGTCTCAGTTTCAGTATATTCAGGGTTCTTTGCACGTTAGAGCCGCAGCAGTCCTCCCACCCGCTCCTTGACCACATGCACCCCCAGCGTGATGGCCAGGCACGTCGCCAGCACCAATCCGATCACCGAAAACGCGGGATAGCCGGCCAGCGTCGGGTCCTGAAAGTCCGCCAGAACCGAGGCGGCAATCAGGAGCGCGGAGATCAGCATCCCCAGGACGATGCGGTCGCCGGTCCTGTCGACCTCGGTTTTGAGGCGTCCCAAGTCATCGTTGATCTTCCCGAGCTGCTCCTCGCCGCGCGACAATTGCGCAAGGCCCATCGAGATCTGGTCGGGGACCTCTGCGATGAAGCGCTTGACGTGCAGCGCCGCCTTGAGGGCCTGCTTGGGGAGCGCGTCAAGACGGGGACGGAACGACGCCGCCTTGAGATAGGCCTGGCATTCCGCCAGCAGGTTGAATTCCGGGTCGAGCTGGACGCAGACGCTCTCCGCCGTCAGCAGCGCCTTGCCCAGGAGGACGAAGTTGCGCGGCAGTTTCATGCGGTGGGCTCGCGCGACGTCCAGGCAGCCGAAGAACAGGTCGCGCAAGCTAACGGCCTTGAGGGTGGCGTGGTAGTACTTGGCAAGCAGGTCCTTGAGGTCGCTGGCGAGCTGCGTCCGGTCTATGGGGCCGCGCACCAGGTCCAGGCGCAGGAACGCGGTGACGAAGCCGTCGAAGTCGCCCAGGACGGCGGCGGAGAAGAGCTGCTGGAAGGACCCGCGCAGAGTCTCGTCGAATTCCCCGACGATGCCGAAGTCGATGAAGGCGATATTTTCGTGCGGCATGATGAGGACGTTGCCGGGGTGGGGGTCGGCGTGGAAGAGGCCGTCCTCGAAGATCTGCTTGAGCATCGCGCCGAAGTAGCGGGCCGCGATCCGCTTCTTCTGGGCCTTGGTGAGCGTGGCCTGGCTGAGCTTCTTGCCGGGGAGGTACTCGATGGTGAGGATGGCCTCGGTCGTGAAGGGCCAGTAGACGTGGGGGATGCGCACGTCGGTGTGCGCGAAGCTCTTCGTGAAGCGCTCGATGAAGGCAGCCTCCTGCATGAAGTTGAGCTCCTGGCGAGAGTAGCGGGCGAACTCGCGGTAGATCTCGACCG
>CAYUKJ010000112.1:0-3908 GCA_964445245.1 uncultured Methanosarcinales archaeon
TCACGAATACGGGCAACATGACGCTCACGGACGTCTTTTACCGGATATTGCGAAACGACAGCGGCCCTGACATCGTGAATGCGGCCCCATTGACGGTCCTTGCCGGCCAGACGGTCCCGCTCGCCGTCAATCTCAGCTACCCGGCCCCCGGCACCTACACGCCCGTCCTCCTCGCCGACCCCGACAACCTCATCAATGAGTCCGACGAGGCCAACAACCGCCTGGAGACGACCGTCGTCATCGTCCAGCCCAACCGGCCGCCTGAAATCTCCGCTCCCGGCGACCAGACTATCCTGGAGGGCGCTGCCCTCGAACTGGACGTCAACGCGACAGACCCGGACGGAGATGCGCTGACCTTCGCCACGGACGCCGGAGAAGTCCTCCCCAGTCCCTTCGCCTTCGACGCGGGGACGGGAGTCTTTGCCTGGACGCCGACATTCGAGGACGCGGGCGTATACGTTGTACGCTTCAACGTGACAGACGGCGAGCTAGCAGACGAGGCCGCGCTGACAATCACCGTCCTCGACGTGAACCGCCCGCCGGCCCTTGAGGCCGTGCCGGACGTTTCAGGGACGGAATTTGACGTGCTCAGCGTCATCGTGCACGCCCAGGACGCCGACGGCGACCTCCTCGACCTGACACTCAACGATTCTCGCTGGCAGCCGGCAAATGCGACAGCAATCACCAACGGCTCAAACAGCACGACGGCGACGCGGACATTCATGTGGGCTACAGGCGACGAGGACAGCGGCCAATACCCCGTTACAGCAGGCGCCTCAGACGGCCGCGCCACCGCCTCGGACGAATTCCTCGTCTCCGTCGCCAACCTCAACCGGCCCCCGCAGCTGGACGTCATCCCCGACATAGCCGTTGACGAGGGCGCGCTGATAGAAGTAATGCCCGCCGCCAGCGACGCGGACAACAACAACTCGGTCGCCAACGACGACAATGTCCTCCTCTTCAGCTTCGGGGCGCCCCTGGACGTGCTGGGGCGCTGGCAGACCGGCTTTGGCGACGCAGGATCCTATCAGGCGAATGTGACTGTCTTTGACGGTCAATACATCGCAAGCCGCCTTGTCAACATCACTGTCCGCAACGTCAACAGGGCCCCCGTCCTTGACGACATCCAAGACCAGCTCGTCTCGGCCTGCCTGCAGGAAGGCGGGGCCCTTGTCCTCACGACGGACATCTCGGACGAGTTCAGCTCGGATGCCATGAACGCCCGCAGCCTCAACCGCGACGACGGCTACGAGTTCCTCTTCGCCATGAACGTGACGCTGCAGAACAAGAACCACAACCTCACCGTCAACATCACGGTCCCCAACCAGAGCTTCCTGTACGACGACATCGGCGTGCGCCTCGGGCCTGGGGCAACGTATGCCTCCTTCTATGTCGAGCCGCCAGGCGGGCCGAAGAGCTCGAAATTCTATTACTACGGGAAGTACAAGGTGGACCCGGACGGCGCCCTGAACCCGCCGATGGGCCGCCCCGGCCTCTGGCAAGTCCACCTGGACCCCGAGGACAACTTCGCCGGGCCCAAGAAATTCGAGGTGCGGCTGCTCGCCTCAAAAATCGACGTGGAGCGCCTCACCGGGCTGCACGCGGCCAAGCTCGCCGCCGAGGCCGGCATCCAGGTGGGCCTGGTCGCGCACAACATCAATGTCACAGAGACGCCCCTGACGGCGGACCTGGCCGCCCTCAACCAGACCCTCCTGTCCTACGCCTCGCCCGCCCTCAACGGCGACTGCACATGCTGCGCCATCAACAGGGCCCGCGATATGCTTGCAGGCCGCGCAGGGCCGAGCGCGCTGCTGGTCATGGAGGACGGCGACAGCGACCAGGGCTGCCCCGAGCAGCCGGCCAGCGACCCCCAGGATGACGCCGTGGACGCGGTCTGCGACGCCGCAGAGGCGGGCATCCATGTCTTCGTCCTGGGCCTGGACTTCACGAAGAAATCGGAGCACCTAGCCGTCTTGAGGGCGATGGCGAACTGCAGCGGCCGGCCGCTGTACCTCTGGGCCAACTGGACGCAGATGCCCGCGCTCCTCCTCCAGGCCTCGGGCGGCACCGCGTCCTCCCCCTCATTCATCTACGACGCCAACTGCACCGACCCCGACGCCGAGCCCGTCGCGTTTGGCGACGACTTTCCCGGCTTCGAGATCGACCCCGTGACCGGCCTCATCGTCTGGCCGCTGAACGCCAGCAGCGCGGGTGTCCACGACATCGGCGTCACCTGCAGCGACGGCAACCTCTCTGATGCCGACCGGTTCAACCTCACCGTGAACAACACCTGCGGGCCGCCCCCTCCCCCGCCGCCCAACGCCAGCTGCTGCGCCAACACCATCGGCTACTGGAAGAACTGGGACAACCCCAACCACGAGACCAACGCCAGCATGCTGCTCTTCCTCGGCATCATCCACAACGACACCGAGAACATCTTCGGGAACATGTTCGACAATGTCGGCCTTGACGACGTGAAGGTCGTCCTCGGCTACAGCGGCAGCGACCCCCTCTTCAAGGCGCGGCGGCAGATGCTGGCCCTCTACCTCAACATCGCCTCCGGGCGCCTCGAGACCCGATGCGGTGTCGACGCCGGTGGCGGCAACGAAACCGTCGCCGTCGTCCTGGCGCGCATCCGGTCCAACTACGAGGCGGGCAACTACCAGGCCGCCCACGACGAGGCTGCTGAGGTGAACGAGTGCGGCGAGTGCGAGGACGACGACGAGGACGGCGAGGGCGACGACGACGGCGACGACGGCGATTGCGACGAGGAGGACGACCTCTTCAGCCCGAACCTCCTCTTGAACGTCGTCGACAGCGACGCCATCGTGTACCAGGAGTATTACTACCCCGTCCCCTCGACGTGCGTCGTAAACGGGACCTGCGACAACTGCCCCCTTGTCGGAAACACCCAGGCGGACACGGACGCAGACGGCATCGGCGACACCTGCGACAGCTGCCGGACCCAGGTCAACCCCTCCCAGGAGGATTGGGACTACGACAATGTCGGGGACGCCTGCGACAACTGCAGGTTCAAGCACAACGCGGACCAGCGCGACAGCGACCGGGACGGCTTGGGCAATGTGTGCGACCCCGCCCCCTATAACTCAAAGGTTCCCGGAGGCCAGCAGCTTTCATGATCCCGGTTTCCCACGCACGCTCACCACAGGGCCGGCCTCCATAGGCCGGCATCCCGATGCGGAGGTATCCCATGGCATCCCCACCCACCACGCTCGAAGCAACAGTAAGGGAGGCCTGCCCAGACCACACAAGAATTCCCGTGCGCAGCCGCCTTAGGCAGGCAGCCGCGGCATTCTCCATCATCGCCGCGCCCTATCTCGCCAGGGGGCAGCCCCCTGTCAGCCGCCCTGACGCTGCCGACCTTATAGAGCAGGCCTTCTACGAGGTCTTCACGCCAAGCAGCATCATCAACCTGAATGTGTCCTGGGTCGGGCCAAACCCCGACTACGGCATCCCTGGCGGCTATCAACCATCCGACAACGTCGTCCAGCTCTCCGTCATCTCGAGCTACACGCGCGGCGACCAAGTGCAGGTCCGGCCCGAGCTTGGCGACTGCTCCGTCGAGCCTTTCGGGGCGCTCCTCCTCAACTACGACGACCAGACCCCGGTCTTCGTGACGCAGGGGGGCGACAGCCTCCGGCTCTTCCAGTACCTGGACCGGCGCTACGCCGAGGAGGGCTATCTCGGCCTCATCCTGGAAGCCCTCCCGGCCACGGACAGCCCGGACTCCGTCCGCGCCCGCGCCCACGACATATTCATGATGCAGACCAACTGCCCCGTCTCCGCCACCCAGGCCACCTGGGGAGGGATGAAAGTCACCTACAAAGACGCCTACAAATGAGAGCGCACAAATGAGAAAGCGAAAGCCCCTCTTCATCCTTGCGGGC
>CAYUKJ010000113.1:0-3814 GCA_964445245.1 uncultured Methanosarcinales archaeon
TCAGGAACGAAGTTCCTGGGAGCAAGGGACTCAGAGTCCCTTAGCTCCCAGAAACGCCTTTGGCGTTTCTGCGGGATCCCCGTAGGGGGCGACCCCCTGTCCTCAGCGAATGAGTCAGGGACGCGCCTCGCCCCTAAGCTGAGCACGGCCCAAGCCGTGCGATGCTCAAGTGCCCTCAAGGCACTTGTTGCCCGCAATCCTACACTTTCATCGCAGCCCTGGAGACAGTACCTCCTTCCGGCAGTGGGGGCCCCAGCGTCTCGTTCATGAGGGCCAGCATATTTTGGTCTGTGCCGACATAGACGACGAGGAGACGGCCGCGCAGATAAAACCGCGGGGGCACAACCCAGGTCGTTTTGCCAGCTCCCGCCTCTCCCCCGGAGTGGATGCGGGCCACGTCGGCCTTGGCCGCAGATTCTGAGCCATACTCGTACGCCTGGATTCCCTCGTCTCCGATGAGGAGGAGCCGCCCGTCGACAGAAAAGAGGGCGGAGGGGATCGTGCCGCCTGGCTCAGCAGGGGCGCCCTCCGCTCGAAGCCTGGCGACGAGGGAATCCACATCGCTGATGGGTTCGGGGCCAGGAGGGGTGCAGGCGCCCAGGAAGAAGACCAAGAGACCATAGGCGGCAAGGAAGCGGCTGGATCGCATAGTATGGGAAACCTATTGGCGTTTAAAAATGTCCTGGCATCTGCAAAGCGCAGGAACTCCAGAAACGCAACCTTCGAGCCAGGATACTTAAACTTTAAATAGGAAACCCCGGTTATGACTGTGATGCGCTCTTCGAAGATCCTGGGCCTTATCCTCATGGGACTGTCCCTTGCCCTTCTCATCGTCCTAGGCCTGACCAAGGTCCACAGCGACTACGAGGAGGCGCTCCTCTGCGATGCCTTCCATAACACTCCTGGCTCCGACCTCTCGCAGTGCCCCGTCCATGGCAGCCACATCTCCTGGCTTCTTCTCATCGCGTCGGGCATAACATTCCTCATCCTGGGTGTCGGAGTGTACTTGCTGTTCTTGCAGGAGCACGTCATCCGGATGGAAGAGCGGACCTTCAAGCCCTTGGATGCCTCGAAATTGGACGGGGAGGAGCGGCGCATCTATGACCTGCTCAAGGCCCAGGATGGCTCGATGTACCAAAGCGATCTCATCAAGGAAACCGGCCTCTCCAAGGTCAAAGTGACCAGGATGCTCGATAAGTTGACGACGAAAGGCGTCATTGACCGAAAGCGGCGGGGCATGACCAATCTGATTATTCTCAAGTAGATGTAGAACTCAGGTTATCCAGGATTTAAAGCCTCGCGATCGTGTAACTAGTTTCACCGGCATTCTAAAATGCTGTTTCTTTGCAAACATGGAAGAATTTCCTGGAGGGAAACCATGGGAAAATACAACAAAATGGGGAAATACCAGAAAAAATCGCGCTGGCCCATATGGACTGGCCTAGTGATCCTTGCCATCCTCGGCCTCGTCATCGTCCTCTCTACGCGGGAATCGGCTGCGGCCCCCACGAAGGGAGTCGAAATCACCGTCGCGAAAGCCCCCACATGCGGCTGCTGCACCATCTATACAGGCTACCTCAGCGACAGGGGTGGCATGAAGGTGGATGTGCGGACGATGAGCGATGTCTCGCCCCTGAAGAACGAGAAGGGCGTCCCCGCCAACCTCCGGAGCTGCCACACCTCCATCGTGGGCGGCTATTTCGTGGAGGGCCACATCCCCTTGGAAGCCATCGCGAAACTCCTGCAGGAGAAGCCCGACATCGCCGGCATCGCGATGCCCGACATGCCGTCCGGCTCGCCCGGCATGACTGGCGCGAAGGCAGGCCCCTTCGTCGTGTACGCGGTCTCCAAGGACGGTTCTGTCCAAGAATTCATGAGGATCTGATCCGGAGAGGGAAGAACATGACTCGTTTGAAATCCCCCTTGGCCTTCTTCCCCCTCTTCTTCCTTTTGTCCCTGCCGGCGGCTTTAGCCCACTGCCCCCTCTGCACGGTGGGCGCCGCGGCCGCTGCCGGGGGCGCAGCCTGGCTCGGGGTCTCTAGTGTCGTCATCGGCCTCTTCATCGGGGCGTTCGCCGTCTCGATGGGCTGGTGGTTCGGCCGCCTCATCAAGAAAAAGGTCATGCCCTTCCAGACCCCCATCCTCATCGTCGCGTCCTTTCTCCTGACCATCCTTCCCATGCTCCCCCTCATGCCCCAGTTCCACCCCCTCTACGTGTCGCTCATCGGCGACGAGGGCTCGCCGCTCAACCGCCTCTACCTCCTCAACCTCTTCCTTGTCGGAAGCCTCCTCGGGGGCCTTGTCGTCTCGCTCGCCCCCTGGATGAGCCGGACGATCACGCGCCTGCGGGCCGGCAGGATGATCCCCTTCCAGGGGACGCTCCTGACGCTTTCGCTCCTCGTCATCCTCGGCGTCCTCCTCCAGGTGACCGTCAGATGAAAGACGCCCCCGAGCCCACTGGCGACTCTGATGAGGACGTCAAGCGCTGGCTCGCCAAGATCCAGGCCGCCAAGAAAGGCGACGTAGACCTCTCGCGCGACGAGGACCTCTCCATCGCGCTAATGAACCTTGTCAGCCTCGAGGAGCACTTCTACTTCACCGCCATGAAGACCGAGGACGGCAAGTACCTCGACATGCTCAACGCCGTCCGGGGCCTCCGCAAGAAGCTCTTGGGCAAGATCGTGACGGACCCGAAGGGAGAGGAGTGGTGCATCAGCAAGCACCTGCTGGCCGCCAGCATGCGCCTCATGGAGGTCGGCACCAAGGAGCTCTCGAAGGGGAACCGGGACGACGCGACGTTCCTCTTCCAGTCGGCCTTCAACCTCTACTCCCTCTTCTTCGCGATCAACCTCAAGATGGTGGAGCCCAAGGAGCTGAAGGCGAAAGCCGACCGCACGGAAGACGACGGCAAGGGGAACATGACGAAGCTTTCCGCCATCATCAAGAAGCTCGTCGATTGCTGCAAGGAATGGTAGCGCTCATCAGGATCCGAAAATGGCCCCGCGCGGCCGCCCGGCGGTTCGAATCCCGGCCGGGCCGGAGGGACGGCACATGGGACTGAACTGGTTCACGAAAAAAGACCCGGTCTGCGGCATGCCCGAGCGAAAGGGCGAAGGCCTCAGGGACGGTGCCACAGGGGAATGGTTCTGCTCCGAGGGCTGCAAAGACCAATACGCCAAAGCCAAGGCCAAAGCGCAGAAGGCCGGCGGATGCTGCGCCCCAAGGAGATGAAGAAAACGCGACTCACAAAGGAAAACCTCGGGCTGCTTTTCCTGCTTGTCCTAGTGGTCGGGGGCCTGGTCCTCTCCGTCATGGGCGTCATCGGCCTCTCGACCGATAGGCCGTTCAAAAGCACTGCCCGGGCCCCGACCCCTCAGGCGCCGCCGGCACTCGCGCAAGCCGGCCCGGGCTTTCGCACGATCTCGACGGGCACGACCGGCGAAGGCGACGTCCAGATCGAGCTGACCCCCCGGAGCGTCCAAAACGGGCAGTTGAGGGTCGCCATCGCAGCCAACACCCACTCCGTCGAGCTCGCCCAGTACGACCTGGCCGCCGTCGTGACGCTGGAGTCCGACGGGAAAAGCTTTTCCCCCGCCACTGCGCCGACGTTCTCGGGCCACCACAACGCCGGCGACCTCGTCTTCGATGTGGGCAAGGGAGTTTCGGCGTTCACGATCAGGATCAGGGGGATTCCCCAAGTGGGAGAACGAGTCTACAGTTGGCCGTGAGCCCTCCGGGCCAAAGTCCTAGATGCTCTTCGCGATGTAGACCATGTGCCTGGCGGGCTTTTTGCACACGATGCACGCGCTCCCCC
>CAYUKJ010000114.1:0-2158 GCA_964445245.1 uncultured Methanosarcinales archaeon
CCTCGGAAACGGGGGGCGCAGGGGCGGGCGGCGGCGGTTCCGGCGCAGGAACGGCCGGGGGCGGCAAAGTCTTCGCGCAGGCCAGGAGGACTCCCGTCAACAGCAATACGACCAGCGCCCGCATCTGGCGCGTAAAGAAAGCGAACTTTTCATGTTTTCCGGTCAACAAAGGGGAATATAAGAAAATACCGAGAAAAACCTTTATAAAGGCACCTGCGGGCCATCATCTGGATCCCTGATGGAATTGCCCCTCTTCCAGCTGCGAAAGCGCGACTTCGACGCCTTCATCTCGGCCTTGGCGGCCGACCGGGAGGTCTTCGCGCCGGTGCGCTCTGACGTGGTCCGCTTTGAGCGCGTCACCGACGCCGCCCGCATCGACTTGGCCGAGAACGCCTATTTTCCCCTGAAGGAATTCTTCTTCCGCAAGCAGGAGACACTCGTCCGCTTCCGGGGCCTGTCCGTCTCTTCTGATCCTGCTCCTGCGCCCCCCCGCGCTTTTATCGGGGTGCGCCGCTGCGACCTCGCGGCAGTCCGCCACCAGGACATGGCCTTTGGCCCGCCGCACGCAGACCCCTTCTATGCGGCCGCCCGCCAAAACGCCCTCTTCGTCGGCTACCATTGCCCGACGGCGCCAAGCCCCTTCTGCTTCTGCGGGTCCCTTGAGCTTGAGGAGTTCCACGACCTCATGCTCTTCGACCGGCCCGACGAGTTCTGGGTCCAGGTCGGCTCCGACGCCGGCGCAAGCCTCGTGGCGGCCCACCCCTCGCTCTTCATCAAGACGAAGCACTACGCAGCCGAACTCGACCTCGTGATTCCCGGCGCCGACCGGCTTGAGCACAAGGACCTCTCCGCCCTCTACGACCGGCCCGAATGGAAGGAGGGCGTCGATCTCTGCCTCAGCTGCGCCGCCTGCACGACGCTATGCCCCACCTGCTACTGCTTCGAGATCCACGACGACGTGAGCCTCAAAGACCCTGCCTCAGGCGTGCGCTGCCGCGAATGGTCCAGCTGCCAGCTCCCCAGCTTCACGCGCGTCGCCGGCGACCACGTCTTCCGCAAGGACCGCGCCGAGCGCTTCAAGCACCGCATCTACCACCAGCTCCAGTACTTCCGGGAGCAGCACGGCGTCAACCTCTGCACCGGCTGCGGGCGCTGCATCAGCGGCTGCCCGACCCGCATCGATTTCGTCTCGATCCTCAACAAGATGCCCGCCCCATGACCCCGGACCCCGCACCAGAAGGCACAGCAGCCCTGCCGGAAAATCCCTATCTGCCGTGGCCGGTCCGCGTCCTTGGCGCGCACCGGGAGGCACCTGACAATTTTACCCTCACCCTCGACTGCCGCCTGGCCCATGAGCCGGGGCAGTTCGTCCAGGTCAGCATCTTCGGGACCGGCGAGGCCCCAATCTCGATCTGCTCGTATCCGGGGGAGCCCCTGGCCCTCAACATCCGCGAAATCGGGCGCGTCACGGCGGCCCTTGGGCGCCTCCAGGCCGGCGACACGGTCTTTGTGCGCGGACCCTACGGGCGCGGCTACCCGATGCGGGCCTTGGCGGGCAACAGCGTCTTCATAGTGGGTGGGGGCTGCGGCGTGGCGCCCCTGCGGGGCGTCATCGAGTACATCGAGCGCCACCGCGCGGACTACCGCGACGTCACGATGTTCCTGGGCTTCCGCAATCCCGACGAGGTCCTCTTCAAGCGGGAGCTTTCCGAGTGGGAGGGGCGCTACCGCATGCACGTCACCATCGACAAGACGCCCGCCGAAAGCTGCTACGTGGGCCGGGTGGGCTTTGTGACCAGCGCGCTGCAGGACGCGCCCATCTCGGGCGAGCATGCGATCGTCTTTGTCTGCGGGCCGCCCCTGATGATGAGGGCCGCCGTCGAGATCCTGCAGCGCAAGGGCTTCCACGACGACCAGATCTTCGTCTCCTCCGAGCGCCTCATGTACTGCGCCATCGGCAAGTGCTGCCACTGCATGATCCGCGGCAAGCTCACCTGCCTCGACGGCCCCGTGTTCCGCTACGACGAGCTCGCGAGGTACCCCAATGACTGACGGCCCCCTCATCGGCATCCGGACGGCCCCCTCCGCCAAGCCCAAGGTGGGCTTTTTTGGCATCACGGGCTGCGCGGGCTGCCAGCTCAGCTTCCTCTTCAACGAG
>CAYUKJ010000114.1:2168-3778 GCA_964445245.1 uncultured Methanosarcinales archaeon
CTCGTCGACGCCCTCGAGCTCGTCGAGATCCGCGCCTTTCCCTTCATCAAGGAGATGAACGCCGCCGAAGGCTTCGACTATGTGCTCATGGAGGGCCTCGTCGCCAACGAAGAGGACCTCGAGACCCTCAAGCGGGTGCGCCAGAGCACCAAAGTCCTGGTGGCCCTTGGGGCCTGCGCCCACACCGGCTGCGTCCCCGCCTATCGCCACTTCACCCTGCCGCAACACTTCGAGCACCTCCTCTACGCCAAGGAAGGCTCGGTGAGGGACCTGGAGGCCTCCCCCATCGACCGCTGGGTCCACGTGGACTACACCATCCCTGGCTGCCCGCCGAACAAGGCCGAGATCCTTGGGTTCCTCAAAGCCATCGTGCTGGGCAAGGCGCCCCTCGCCTTCTCGGACCCGGTCTGCGTCGAGTGCCGCCGCCGCAACGTCGTCTGCCTCCTGGACTTGGGCAAGCCGTGCCTGGGGCCCGTCACGCGGGGGGGCTGCGAGGCGGTCTGCCCCAAGGGCGGCTTGGAGTGCTGGGGCTGCCGCGGCCAGACGGACGATGCGAACCTCGCCCTCATGGTCAAGACCCTCCGGGACAAAGGCTTCAGCCTGGAGTTCATCAAGGCGCGCATGAAGACCTTCGTGGGCCTCAAGGCCCCGCGGGTCGACGAGGTCTTCACGGGGATGGGGGCCCTATGAGCGGCGAGGCAGGGCCGCGAACCATCGAGCTGGACCACCTCACCAAGATTGAGGGCCACGCCAGCCTTGTCCTCAAGGTCCGCGAGGGCCGCGTCGAGGAGTGCCGGCTCTCCTCGGTCGAGGGGGCGCGCTACTTCGAGGGCATCCTGCGCGGCCGCCCTGGCGAGGAGGCCTTCGAGGTCAGCTCGCGCATCTGCGGCATCTGCAGCTGCGCGCACGTGGTGGCCGCCATCACGGCCGTCGAGCGGGCGCTGGGCTTTTCGCCGTCTGAGCAGACCCTCGAGCTACGCCGGCTCCTGACACTCGGCGAGCGCGTCCGCAGCCACGCCACCCACCTCTACTTTTTGGCCCTCCCGGACTACCTGGGGGCCGAGTCGGCGCTTGCGCTCCTGCCGGCCCACAAGGACAAGATCCAGCGGGCGCTGCGCCTCATGAAGGTCGGCAACCACGTCATCTCGGCCATCGGGGGCCGCGACCTGCACCCGGTGAGCGCCGCAGTCGGTGGCTTCCACCGCGTCCCGGACGCCGCCACCCTGCGTGGCCTGGCGGACCAGCTCGAGGCGGCGCTTCCCGACGCCGAAGAGACGGTGCGGCTCTTCTCGGGCTTCGATGCGCCTCCGCTGTACCGCGAGCGGGAAATGTTCTCCCTTTCCCACGGCCGCTGCTACGCGATGCTCTCGGGCACGATGCGCTCGCAGTCACATGAGTTCTCCCAGGACCGCTACCTGGAATTCCTCTCCGAATACCACGACCCCCGCAGCACGGCGAACTTTGTCGTGGCCGCCGGCAAGGCCTATATGGTGGGGGCGCTCGCACGCCTCAACAACAACCGCGCCCAGCTCATGCCCCGGGCCCAGGCGCTGTTGGCCGCCTCGGGGATTCCGTTTCCAAGCTCTGACCCCTTCCGCAACAACTTTGCG
>CAYUKJ010000115.1:0-3725 GCA_964445245.1 uncultured Methanosarcinales archaeon
CTGCGGGCCCGCTCGCGATGGTTCTCCAGTTCGTGAGAATGCCGTGTCCCCGTAGGTCCCTCAGAAACGCCCGTGGCGTTTCTGGGCCCCAGAAATCATTCATTTCTGAGGGCGCAGCAACCAGAGGGTTGCTGGGCGTTGGCCGTAGGCCAACAGGACGACACCCTCGGCATGCTCTCGGACTCGGGATCTCGCTCGCCCTTAAGCTGAGCACGGCCAGCGCCGTGCGATGCCACAGCAACAAAGTTGCTGGGCCCCAGAAATCTTCGATTTCTGAGGGCCCAAAAGCCCGCCAGGGCTTTTGTCGGCCGAAAAAGCACATTTTCATCGCGGCCTAAAAAACGGCAAGATTTAAGAGCCCTGGCGTGCGCTCATGCGAGCATGAAGGTCGTGCTCTCAGTCAGGGATTCTGTGGAGAAGAACGCGGGCCGCTGCTTCGAGGAGGCGAAAAAGGCAAAGAAAAAACTGGCGGGCGCCCGCCGCGCCCTGGCCCAGACGCAGGCCAAGCTCGACGCCTTGGCCGCGCAGGAGCGGCACGAGGACGAGAAAGCGCGGGCCAGGCCGAAGCCGCGGGGCAAGGCGTGGTACGAGAAATTCCGGTGGTTCTTCTCCTCAGACGGATTTCTGGTGATAGCGGGCCGCGACGCGACCAGCAACGAGATCATCGTCAAGAAGCACGCGGACCCCGGCGACCTCGTCTTCCACACCGACATGGCCGGCAGCCCCTTTGCCGTCGTCAAGGCCGAGGGGCGTGAGGTCCCCCAGGCGACGCGCGAGGAGGCCGCCCAGTTCGTGGCTTGCTACTCGAGGGCGTGGAAGCTGAACATGCCGGGCCTCGAGGTCTTCTATGTCGCCCCCGAGCAGGTCTCCAAGACCCCCAACGCCGGAGAGTTTCTGGCCAAGGGGGCCTTCGTCATCCGGGGCAAGACGACGTACCTCCGTCCCACGCTCGAGTTCGCCATCGGCATCTACAACGGCGCCGTCATGGGCGGCCCACAATCCGCCGTCAAAGCCCACTGCGAAAAGGCCGTGCTTGTCGCGCCCGGCGAGCAGAAGACCAGTGACGCCGCCAAGCTCATCCAAAGGGCAATCGGCGGTGACCTCGACGAGATCGTGGCGGTCCTGCCCCCGGGGGGCTGCCAGGTCAAGCCTCAAACGCGAGGTCGGTAGGGTCGAGCTCGTCTAGGATCCGCTTCGGTTTCTTCGGAGGGTCGGCCGGCTCGGATTCGTCTTCAACACGGCGGCCGACAGAAATCTTCATGGTCATCCGTGCGATGTCTTTCAAAGATTTAAAGCTTGTGAATCAGATAGGCCGGACGAGATGCCCCTTGCCGCGTTTATCCCCCCGCGCTCGTGTATTTTTTCATGGCCTCGTTCCAGAGGAGGAGGGCAAGGCCCACAAAACCGGCGACGGGGAGCGCAATCCATGCCTGAGTCGCCCAATTGAAGGCGCCTAGGAGGGCCTTGGCTGGAAAGTGGGCGGAGACGGCGATGGGGACGAGGAAGGTGAGCCCGGCCTGCCAGCCGGCCCCGTAGACGTCTAGGGGGTAGCGCGCGAACTTCTGCATCGACTCCCAGATTTCGAAGAGGGCCCAGCTGCGCACGACAAGAAACGCGAGCGCCGCGATGATGACGTAGACGGCGTACTGGAGCGCGACCCCAAGGACGACAAGCGCGAGGAAGGCCGGGACGTTCCACCCAAAGGCCACCTCCAGGCGGGCCGCGCTCCAGGCAACGAGGACGGTGCCGACGAGGATTTCGGGGACGCCGTTGAAGTCCCAGCCGGAGACGGAGAGGTATTTGAGGGGATGGAAGGGGCGCAGGAGGTAGCGGTCGAAGGTGCCGTCGCGGACGGCGTCGATGACGTTGAAGGGTATGCCCACGAACAGGGTCCGGCCCAGGCCGGTGATGAGCGTGAAGCTGCCGGTGAAGAGGATGAACTCCTCGAAGGACCAGTCCGGGATGCCGCTGGAGCTCCGGTAGATGAGGACGGCCACAAGCGGGCTGAGCAAGTCAAGGAGCGCGACGGCCAAAAGCTTCAGGAAGAAGTTGCCGCGGTAAGCCAGCTCGGAGGCCAGCTCCATCTTGAAGGTGGCCTTCATGACGGCCAGGTAGCGGCTCATGTCCCGGCCCCTTCGAGCTGCGCGAAGGCGCGGCGCTCGATCGCTTTCGCCAGCGCATATAGGATCAGCACCCAGGAAGCTTGCGCAACCAGCGCAAGCCAGGTGGAGGGCCAGCCCTGCGCCGACAGCGTCCCCTGGTAGATGCCGATGGGGACGGCACGGATGTATTCGAATGGCAGGAGCTTCGAGACGGGCTGCCACCAGGCCGGAAAGAACGCGAGGGGGATCATGCCGCCGGAGAAGAACAGGATCGCGGCGCGCTTGACGCGCCGCAGGCCCTGGACCTTCTTGAGCCAGAACGCGGTCAGGCCGATGAGGTAGCTCAGGAGAAAATAGAGGAGCATCGCCAGGCCAAGCGAGAGGAGGGCGAGCGGGACCTTGGCGTGGAGGGGAAAGCGCGCGCCGAAGGCCAGGATGGCCAGCCCGAGGATGGGCAGAGCGCTGACGGCCGCCCCGACGAGGCGCAGGCCCATCTCTGTCCAGAAGTGGCGCGCCATGTAGGTGCCTGGCAGGAGCATTTTCGCGATCGCCTCGCCGTGGCGCACGTCCTCCTCCATCCAGGCGTCGGCGTCGCTCCAGACCACAAGGCCAAGCAGCATGCTGAGCACATAATACGTCAGGAGGCCGGAGAGCGCGTAGCCTCCGAGGACGGCGGCGCCGGAGTAGGCGTAGATGCTCTTCCACAGGAAGTAGTACACCGTCAGCGAGACGGGCAGCGCCAGGAAGTTGATGATGATGTGGAACTTGTACTGCAGGCCAAGCTTTGCGCCCATCGCGACGTGGGCAAGATACGCGCGCGCGGTCATGGGGCCGCCTTGAGGCCTGGTTCTGGGCGCGGGCGGGATTTTGGACCCGGCTGTATTTTCCCGTTCTCCTTGTAGATGCGCGCGATGATCTCCTCGATGGGGGGGTCGTTGATGATGAGGTCGGCGAACTCGTAGTGGCGCATGATGTGGGCGACGACCTCCTTGATGGGGACCTTCGCGGTGTCGACGCGCAGCTTCAAGGCGTACTTGCCGTGCTCGGTGACCGTGCAGCCCGGCAGGTGGAAGGGGGGCGCCTCGGTCTCGAAGAGGACGTCGATGATCTTGGAGTTGAGGTAGCGCCGCTTGATCGTCGCGAGGGGCCCGTCATAGAGGATCTCGCCGAAGTTGATGATGAGGATGCGCTTGCAGAGGCGCTCGATGTCCTGCATGTCGTGCGTCGTCACCAGGAAGGTCGTGCGGCGCTCGCGGTTGACCTCCAGGATGAAGTCGCGCAGGATGTCCTTGGCCACGACGTCCAGGCCGATGCTGGGCTCGTCGAGGAAGACGAGGGTCGGCTCGTGGAGGAGCGCGGCGACCAGCTTGCACTTCATCCGCTCGCCGAGGCTGAGGTCCCGGGTGGGGGTGTGGATGATGGAGCCGAGCTGCAGAAGGGACACCATGCGCTCCAGGCGGGCGTTGAACGCGGCGGGGTCGAGGCCGTAGAGGTCGCGGTTGAGGAGGAACGAGTCGATGGCGGGCAGGTCCCACCACAACTGCTCCTTCTGGCCGAAGACGACGCCGATGTGGCGCACGTATTTTGCGCGGTCAGTCCAGGGCGTGTAGCCCATGACTCGCA
>CAYUKJ010000116.1:0-3681 GCA_964445245.1 uncultured Methanosarcinales archaeon
GACGGCCTCGCGAAGGGCCGGATAAAACCCCTCCTCCCCAAGGCACGCCTTGTAGGCATTGAACAGGAGCGGGCTGTCGAGAATGTGCCGGAAGCCTGACACTGTCCCAAACTCAGCCACGTGCTCGGCGAATGCCTGGAGCCCCTCCGGCCTGGTCCGCCAGATGTTGCGCAAGCGGTGGACATAGTCAGGCGCTAGCGTGCGGTAGGCTTCCTGCACAGGGCGCACTGCGGCCCCCGACGCGGACAGGTCCCTGTACGCGGCTTCTTCCCATGACTCGGCCTCCAATTCGCGCTCACTGGCCGGGATCGTCTTTTGCTGCGCATGCCTCATCAGCGTCTTTTCCCTCAGGGAGGCCGGCGCGGCCAGGACTTGCTTCGCTTCCTCTTCGGTGAGGCTGCGCAGCTTTTCCCGGAGCGCCTTGAGCCTCACCTGATTCGGCCTTTCCTCTGCGATGGCAAGGGCAAGGGCTGCCCGGGACGGGAGCCCCAAGGACCCCGCATCGAAGTAGTCCTTGAAAGTGAGGTGCGCAGGGGCGTAGTCGTGCGCCAGGGCGGCAGGCTCGGTGGCTCGGGGGTCCGGCGCCCCCTTCGCAGCATGCCTGACAAGGAACGCTGCGGCCTCCCGTTGGCTCGGGCGGCAGGCGGCCCCGGCGGCCAGCTCGAGCATCGGCCGCCCGCCAATCCTCAGCGCGCTTGGCCCCAGGAGGAACTCGGCAAACTCTCCGTCCATAACGAATGGCTTGACGGCCTGGTACAGTTCGAGGACGACGAGCTGCTGGCTCACAGTCTCGAAAAGCTCAAAGCGTACCTCCTGGGGCGCGCCCCTCAAAAGCCTCGTGAGGACGGGGATTTTTGCGTGGGCCTGGTGCAGCCCCTCCATCTTCGACGACACCGCTTGGGCCAACTCCGGCGGTGTCCGCTCCCCTAAAAGGCCAAGCACTCCGGCGCCATCCTCGCCCAGCCGGATGTACGCCTCCTTGAAGGGTTCGAGGCGGTCCAGGGCGGGCAGCAAGCCCTGGGGCTCGCGTACCGCAACCGTGCCAACAGTCTCAAACGCCGCCGAAAGGAACGGGGTCATCGACACGGTGTGACCCGCAATCATCTCATCCACCACGCTTTTGGCGTACAGTTTGACGGCCGTGTGGCCGCCGTGGGCATACATCTCCCGGAACTCCTTGGCCATGCGCTGCAGGGGGGACATCCCCTCTCCCGCGTAGGCATCCAGCTTGTGGCAGAGCATGATTGTGGCAAGCTCCAAAGAGAATTCCCCGGGCAGAAAAGACCCGTCGTCGTCGCGATGCGTGACGCCTGCGTCTTTGAGTGCGCCCTTGATCATGTCGTAATCAAGGCGGTCCTGCATCACCCGCTGGACAACGGAGCTCTTGAAGGCCGCCTCGAGATACTGCTCGTACTCGGCGATCTTGCCCTCCAGATTCTCGAGCACGCCGCAGTAGGCCGGGCCGATTTCTGTGAATGCCCTGCGGACAGCGCGGACCAATCCGTATCCGTGTAACTTCCGCTCGAACCCCAGAAGCTGGTCGGCCTCGAATTCGGAGAAATTGTACAATGATTTCAGCGCCTTGACCGCGACGCGGTCGTCTTCCTCCCACTCCTCATCCATCTTCCTGTTATTTTCGAGGATTTCTCGCCGCTTGCGCCGGTTCATTTAGGGGAAAATTCAGCATTTCTATTTAAAAGTATAGACGAGGATTATAAATCATGGAGGATTATGCCCCCGCCGGGATTCGAACCCGGGTCGCAGCCTTGAGAGGGCTGCATGATTGACCGGACTACACTACAGGGGCGTTTATTGTCGAGTTTGCTTTCGCGCTTGGGGCGCGTGTAGTCCGGTCTTCAAAAACCCGCAGGTTTTTGTTTTGGCCGGACTACACTACAGGGGCTTATGTGAAAGACCGGAAGGCCCTTCGACTTGAATTGCCTTGCGCGTGTTGTCCGGCTTCCAACGCGCCAGCGTTGGTTGGCCGGACTACACCCCGTTGTGCGGGGGCATGAGGCGCAAGGCATTCAATAGGACCTAGAAATGGTTTTTAAATCTTTAGACGGCCTTCAGCTTCCCGGCCTCTTCGATGACGTCCCCCCGGGCCTTTAGCTCGTCGATGGCGGCCTCCCCGTACTTCTCGGCGAAGGCCACGGCGTCGGCCTTCCCCGCCGCCCGGACTTCCCGGAGGATGGCGTCCAGATCGACGGGCGTTGGGGCCTTGGGGCCCTTGGCCTTCGCCCCTTTTCCCTTGGGAGCCGAGACCGCCTTCGGGGTGCGGGCGCGCCGCCACGCCCGGACGGCCTCGACGTGCTTGCAGGCGCCGCCCCGCTTGAGGTTCTGGAACCGGAAGGCCGGGCATGAGCAGAAGGGCTGGTCGGGGAACACGTCATAGAACAGCCCCTTCCGGTGCTCGGACTCGACCCGGAACTTGTTGGCGAGGGCCTTGATGCGCATAGACCCTCCTAGTCGGGATGAGATTATATCTTTTTCGTCCGACAGTGGGCTTGTGGCCTACGCACTGCCCCTGCCCGCCACCTCCTCCAACCACCCGGAGGGTTCAGCGTGGGTGCAGTGTCGTAAGCCACGGTGGCCGGGCCGGGGGACGTGCCCCCTGCGGGGTGGCCCGGCCACCCGTGGAAGTATTATGTTTACCGTCAATAAACAAAGCACACTGAAGAGAAGGAATCTATTTTCTCCTGAACAATCCGAAGAACCACCGGAAGAAGCGGACGATGAGATTCGGCTTTTTCTCCTCTTGGCGCTCTTCCGGCGATGCGCCGGTCTGGTTGGGCGGCGCGCCCGTCTCGTTCTTCTCGGTTGTGCCCTCTCCGGGCAAAATGCCTCCGCCAGTCTCCCCAGGGGGCGTAGGGCCCGGCGGTCCGGATCCGGATGTCCCGCCGGGGCCGGTCTGGTTCTCCGACGGGGAGCCGGTCCCGCTCACGTCGACTTGCGGGAACTTGGCGGAGAACTCCTTGTCGGACAGCGACGTGATCGCGTAGGGCTCGGCGTCGCCGGTGACAAGGTTGATGTAGTCCTTGGTCTTGTAGCTGGCGTGCTTGCCCAGGACTTTGGCGGCCCGGGCGGTGTCCTTGGGGGTTCCCCCGGAGGCGACGAGGTGGACGTAGTCCGGGTATTCCTTGAGGATGAGGTAGCCCTCCCCCTCGGGGAAGAAGGTCGTGCAGGGCGCCTGGATGCCGAGGATTGTGGCGGTGACGGTGTTGTGGCACGGGTCGCCGACGGCGATGATGTTCTGCTTGAGGCTGGCGACCTGGAGGTCGAGCTTCGTGTCGCCCGCGAGCTTGTCGTCCTTGAGCTTGCTCTGGATGTAGACGGCGATGTCGCTTGCGGCCAGGACGTCCTGCGACGACCCTTCCGCCCCAACCACGATGACGCCGGTGAACTTGCCGTCCTTGATGAAGTGCCAGGGAAAGTAGGAGAGCTGGGCCGCCGCCGGGGGCGCAAGCAGGGCCGCCGCCACCGCCACAAGGGCCAAGAGCCTCATGGCCGCAGCAGTACGGGGGGGCTTTTTATAGTTACCGATGAGAACGGCCCCATTGAAATGATCCGCCTGCGGGCGGCCGCCGCCCTGCTCGCGAGCCGCTTCAGACGCTAAGGGTGCCGTATCCCCGTAGGTCCCACAGAAACGCTCGGAGCGTTTCTGGGCGCACAGAGACGACG
>CAYUKJ010000117.1:0-3647 GCA_964445245.1 uncultured Methanosarcinales archaeon
GGGCTATTTCGGGGGGGCGGTGGCAAGCGCGGCCTTCCATTTGACTGCCATGAGGATGGCGGCCAGAAGATAGGCCAGGAGGGCCGCGACGAGCGCGGGGGAAAAGCCCGCGAAGACCCCCAGGAGCGTGGCGCCCACGGACCCGGCGACTGAGGCGACGCCGTTGACGGCCCAGGCGAGGGGGACGCTGCCGTGCTCGGCCTTGAGGAGGCGTAGGCCGGCGGGGAAGGGGACGCCGAGGGCGGCGCCCAGGGGAAGCAGGAGGAGGAAGGTTGCGGCCATCCGGGCCACCAAGGGGAGGGGGAGGAGGAGCCGGATGAGGCTGTCTAGGCCGGCCAGGTAGAGGGCGACGAGGACCAGAAGAGCGATAATCGTGCCAACGACGAGCCTGGGCAGAGCGCCGGGCCGGACCCGGCTGGAGAGGAGGCTACCTAGGCTTGTGCAGACCAAAAGCGAGAAGAGGATGACCGAGAACGTGAAGACGGGCCGGCCGAAGAGGAGGATGAACTTCTGGATGACGGGGATCTCGACGAGCATGAAGCCGACGCCGAGGGCGGCGAAATAGCCCGGATAGGCCCCGTGGAGGGCGGCCTTTCGGCGGAAGAGGAGTGAGAAGAGGACGAGGGCCAGGATGAAGGCGACGGGGACGAGCAGGAGCCGGAGCAAGCGCGAGGGGATGCCGAATGGCTTCGCATACGCGAAATAAAATGGATTGTCGTCGGTAGTGGGGGAGACGAGGACGTCGAAGCGGGCCGCGAAGTCGCGCGGCGATATGGTGCCGGCGAGAAAGCCTGCGTATGGCTCTTTCGCGGACTTTGAGGCCAGGATGACCGGATCCAGGCCCTTTGCCGCGGCGATCTGTTCCATGCGGGCGGTTTCTTCGGCGGTGAAGGGTGCTTTCTTGACAAGGAATACCATCTGGTTGCCCAGGAAGGGCTCGGCCTGGGCCGGGTCCGTCTGCGCAATCGCCATGATTCGGCCCTGGAAGCCCTCGGTGACGCCGGAATTCTCCAGGGCCTGCTTGGCGATGCCGACGAGGCGCGGGATGTCCAACTCGTAGCGCACGAAAGCCAGGACGCCGTCATCGCGCAGATGGCGCAGGTACTCGGTGAAGGCCTCGACGGTGTACAGGTAGTTCTCGGAAATGACCAGGCCCCCGGAGACGATCGCGCTGGACGAGTCGACGAAGCCGAGGAGGACCATGTCGTACTGGTCGCGGGAACGGCTGACGAAGTTGCGGCCCTCGTCGACATGGAGCGACACGTCGCTGCGGTCATACAAGCTGCCGGCCCTCGCGCCGAAGCGGCGGACGAAGCGCACGATGGAGGGGTTGATCTCGACGGCCGTCACGTCCCTGCTGCCGGAGGCCAGCGCCAGCGCGACGTCGGTGCCCCCTCCGGTCCCGATGATGAGGGCCTTGGGTGCCGGCTTGGCCCGGAAAGGCAGGGCGCGGAACCACTCCTGCGTGTAGTTCATGCCGTGCTCATCCCAGGGAATGATGAAGGTCCACGCGAAGGTGTCGATGTAGAGGCCCCCCAGGAAATCCGGCGGGTAGCCCTCGACGAGGTCGACGCGGGAGAACGCGTTCCAGTCCGTCGCCGTGATGGTGAGATTGGGGTTTTGGGCGAGCGCGGCGCTGAGGGCCTTGTCAGACCCAATTGGCAGGGACAGGGCGCCAGTCGCGGCATTGGCGGCAGCCAAGCCGAGGACGGCGAGGGCGAGGAGGAGGAGGCCCGGCCTCCACCGGGCCTTTTTGGCCTGGAAGCAGAGGGCCGCACCCAGCGGCGCGACGGCGTTGAGGAGGAGCATGGATTCCGGATTGAGGATGATGAGAAGAACCGGAACGGACAGAGCGCCCAGGGCCGCCCCGGCCAAGTCAAAGAAATACAGCTTCCCCGGCTGCTCGCCATACGCGTCGAAGGCGGCGGCCATCGCCATGCCACCGAAGAGGAACGGTATGACCGAGAACAGGAAAAACGCGGGCAAATGGTCCTGGTTTGCCGGGAGCGTCAGGACTGCGGCAAGAAAGGCAAGGATCGAGACGCTTGCGAGCGCCGAGAGCCAGGGCAGGAGGGCTTCGCGCCGCCTGAAAAACGTGAGGACGTAGGCGCCGAGCCCCCAGCCCAGGAGCGCTGACGAGATCGCCACGAACGCGTAATGGTACCAAAATAGCGATGAGAAGACCCTGGTGAGGAGGACCTCGAACATGAGGCCGCTGAAGGCCAGGAGGAAAAGGCCGGCAAGGAAGCGGGACCGAGGCTCCATTCAATCACATCTGAGGCTGGCGACTAGGCGCCCTATTAAAAAGCTATGGAATCGCTTCAAGGGGCCTTCTGAGCCGCGAATACCGCTTCTGGCCTCACAAGTCCGGAATATCAAACCAACATATTAATTTCAATATGGTATTTTATGACCGAAAACCACTTATACTACCACATCGTTGAAGCCTTTGCACACCCTAGACTCCGGACACAGAAACGACGCGGCGATGCATTTGAGCTAATGCTTTCTATTTTTAAACCACAATCTATTTAAGCATCCTGTTTTTTCAATGGTATTCTGCGCATCCCATCGCGCAGCCTTCCGTCCTGGAGGGGGGCCACCGCCAAGTCCGCGCGGTGCACGGATCGCCGCCTTGTTGTCAAGGATGCGTACTTGACGCTTCACGTTCAAGTATGGGTGCATGCATAAGGCCAAGACGCAAGTTTCTGATTTTGCGGCCCCATAACGAGTTCCCGTTGATCCTGCGGGAGATGGCTGCTATCTGGATTCGACTTAGACATGCAAGTCAGCTCGCAAGAGCGGCGCAAGGCTCAGTAACACGTCGCTAACCTGCCCTCAGGTCGGGGATAAGCACGGGAAACTGTGTGTAAGACCCGATAGGGGACGCGGTCTGGAATGACCTGTCCCCCAAACTCGCGCCTGAGGATGGGGCGGCGCCGGATTAGGCTGTTGGTGGTGTAACGGACCACCAAACCTAGGATCCGTACGGGCCATGAGAGTGGTAGCCCGGAGAGGGACACTGAGAAACTGGTCCCAGCCCTACGGGGTGCAGCAGTCGCGAAAACTCTGCAATGGGCGAAAGCCTGACAGGGGGATCCAGAGTGCTCATGCTTTGCATGGGCTTTTGCCAAGTCCAAACTCCTTGGCGAATAAGTGGTGGGCAAGACCGGTGCCAGCCGCCGCGGTAACACCGGCGCCACAAGTGGCCATCACGATTATTGGGCCTAAAGCGTCCGTAGCCGGCCCGGCAAATCCCTTGTGAAATCGTGGGACTCAACCTCACGGCGGGCAGGGGAGACTACCGGGCTTGGGACCGGGAGGGGTCAGAGGTATTCCGGGGGGACTGGTAAAATGGGATAATCCCCGGAGGACCACCGATGGCGAAGGCATCTGACCAGAACGGCTCTGACGGTGAGGGACGAAAGCTAGGGGAGCGAACCGGATTAGATATCAAAATTTCTCCCAAATTTTGGACTTAGTCAAAATCGCGCGTTCGCACAATACTGCTGCGCGATTTTGGAGCATGAGAGATTTTGACTAAATACCCGAGTAGTCCTAGCTGTAAACGCTGCGTGCTAGGTGTTGCGCATACTATAGGTATGCGCAGTGTCGAAACGAAGGTGTTAAGCACGCCGCCTGGGAAG
>CAYUKJ010000118.1:0-3316 GCA_964445245.1 uncultured Methanosarcinales archaeon
GCGGCGATTCCCGTGCGGTGACTGCGCTGTGGGGGCTTCTTTCCGCCGCCTCTCTCGTCGGGCACTACGCCCTCAAGGCCTGGCTTTCCGCGAACAGGGCCGTCGCCGTCGCCGACCCCCTGCCCTACGCACTCCTCAAGCTCTCCCTTGTGGGCCTCTTCCTCGTCTTCCTCCTCCTCGCCTGCCTGAGCGCGCGATTTGCGTGGGCGCTTTTGCGGCAGCGGTCAAAGTCGGTCCTGCTTTTCGCCGGCATAGGCGCCGCGTACTTCGGCGTCCTTCTCCTGTTCCAGAACATCTGGTTCTCGCTGTCGGTGATGGTCAGCTATGCCATCCGGTTTCTTTTGGATATTTTCTACAACGACGTGTCGCTTCGCGTCTCGTTCGGCGAGCCCCCCGTCCTTGGGGCAGGGGGATTTATCGTCGGCATCTCGAAGGTCTGCTCAGGCGTCGACTCGCTTCTTCTGTTCCTGTCGCTCTACATCTTCATCGGCGTCCTCTACTGGAGGGACCTCGACAAGCGGCGGTACGCCCTCCTCTTCGCCCTCGGGGTCCTCGGCACCGTCCTCTACAACATCCTGCGCGTATTCGCCATACTCCTTGTCGGCATCGAGTACAGCCAGGAATTCGCCATCGACACCTTCCACACGAACGCCGGCTGGGTCATGTTCCTGGTCTTTTTCGCCCTCTTCTGGCATTTCGGGAGCAGGTGGATCTTCAAGAAGAGGGATTCCGCCGGCGGGCCACAGACCAAAGATTCAACGACACAGCAACAGTAATAAACGTATTTGTTTAGCACCTTCGAAACGCTGGATGTGAAGGCTGGGGGTCCTGCGTCCCCGTAGCGCTCAGCACGCCGAGGGCGTGCTGGCGTGCCAGCAACCGAAGGTTGCTGAGCAGGACATCCCCCCGCGACGGACACGCTGGCCAAGCTAAAGGCGTTTCGACCTTAGGGTGCTAAACAAATACTAATAAACCAGATGAGCCTCCGCTCCGGGATGAACCAGAGCCTTTTGTACCGGAGCCCGGGCCTGTATCGCTTCTTGCTGTGGGCCGCGCACGGGGCGCATCTCGCGAAACGATACCGGGCGGTCGCAAAGAGCTTGGGGGAAGCGAAGACAGTGTTCGAGCCGCTTTGCGGCCCCGCCATCCTGCCCAGTTATCTCCCCGATTGCGTAGAATATTCCGGGTTTGACATCAACGAGCGGTTTGTCAGATATGCCCGGCGAAAGGGCCGAAACGTCTGGCAGGGGGATGCCCGCGAAGAGGCACCCTACCGGCATGGCCTCGCGGATGGCGTCGCCATCGTGTATTCCCTGCACCACGTCCAGCCCTACGAGGCGCAGCAGAGGGTGGTCGAGCGCGCGGCCCGTGCCGCAAGAAGCCGCCTGGTCATCTGCGAGCCCTTCGGCGACCGGCTTCTCGGGTTGCTGGACAAGGCCCCTTTCCTCAAGAAGCCCGCCGAATGGCTCTTCGACTGGGCGGAGCGCGACGGGACAAACCAAAGCTGCTTTGAGCATGTCCTGACGCGGGAGTCTTTGAAGAAGAGGATGGATGACGGCTACGGCGTTCTGAATGGCGTGCGGCACAGCATCCGGCAGATTGGCCCCGACGATTTGATCGTGGCGTACTATTTGTAGGAGGACTGCGCCTTGAAATCCGCCTGAGATGGGGCCGGGAAAGGAAAATTGCCATGGCCAGGGACTGTATCTGAGAGTTATTAACTATCCTGAACGCTTAAATACCCCATCCCCTTCACCAATACGCCATGACGGGCAGAATCCTGTATGTCGACAGTGATTTGACGCATCGCAGGCGCATCCGGCCGGAGCTGAGCGAGCACGCTAGCAGGATGGCGTCGCTGTTGGCCGAAGAATATGGCGCCGACAACGTCGACTCCTATTACAACCTGGACGAGCGGATAACACGCATGGCACGGGAGAAGGCGGACTCGGGCGAACCGTACCGCGCCCTCATCACGCATGTCCCCCACGAGCTCGGAAAGGTCACATCCGGCATGACCTCCAGAATCGCCTTTCTCGCCGCATACGAGCGCAGCCTGGGCCTGTTGGAAGCGCTCAAGGACAGAAACCCCGGCCTGTTCATCCTCGCGTACACCGGCGCCACCTCAGTGCCCAGGTCCGTCATGGAGTCCGTCCTTGTCGGGGAAGGGCCGATTGACGCCCTCGTGCCAAAATCCTCATCCGCGGAGATTGAGTCGGATTTCGAAAATATCAAGGATGCCCTAAGTGGTGTGGTGGGGTAGACAGGCAATGGTCCAGGCCAGATGCGCCATCCTCCCCGATGGGTTTAAAAGCTTAGCGGGGTTTCCATGAGGCATGGTGCTTGTCTGCCCCGTCGACCTTGGCACGCTGGCCCAGTTCCTTGTGCGCGCCAGAAGCCACGGCTATGCGGGCGGCGCAAAAAAGGTCGCGAATCCCCAGCGCCCGGGCTTCAAGGAGTTCCCGCCCTTCCAAGAGGAGGGTCCGGCCGGAGTCCTCGAATACGTGGACAGCTACGCCGGCCACTACTTTGCGCCCGGCCAGGAAGTGGTGCGCCTCAACAGCGTCCCGATTTGGCACATGGCCTACAGCGGCGGGATGCTGCCAGATTTTCACGGCGACAAGGAGCTGGCCCACGAAACCTTCCAGTTCCTCAAAATGGCGCTGTCGTACGCCCCACAAGACCGGCCGTTTCGAGGACCTGACATCTTCAAGGACGGCAAATTCGACTATTACAACGATGCCCGGGGCACCCTGGCTGACTTCTACGGCACAGAGCGGATATTCCGAAGCGTCCAGGCGGTCTTTCGGCAGCGCTACATCGGCGGTTTGTTCGTCCATAAGGAGCAGGATCCATATCTATAAATCGCCCTAGAAAACTAAATTCTTTCTCGAAAACTATATCATACCGCCTACGTTTGTCTTTTTTAAGGATGGCTTCCCTCAAGCGACTCTACGACGGGTTGTACGCCCACTACGGCCCCCAGGGCTGGTGGCCCCTCCTCGAGTGCAAAGGGACAAACCCAACTAAAACCGGCTCCATCCAGGGGTACCACCCCGGAGACTACTCGTACCCGAAAACCGATCGGCAGCGCTTCGAGATCTGCCTTGGCGCCATCCTCACGCAGAATACGAGCTGGGTCCAGGCCGAGAAGGCCCTCCGCAATCTGGAGGCGATGGGGGTCATTGATGCGCGGCGGCTGCTCGCCCTGGACCTTGGCCGCCTCAAGGCCGCGCTCAGGCCCTCCGGCTACTTCAACCAGAAGGCGAAAAAGTGCAGGGCATTTGCGCGGTTCTATTCGGCGCTGAAGGGGAGG
>CAYUKJ010000118.1:3326-3639 GCA_964445245.1 uncultured Methanosarcinales archaeon
GTACGCCCAGTGGAGTTATTACCGCATGGGCATGCCGTGCCGCGAGGAGCTGCTGTCCGTCTGGGGAGTCGGCGAGGAGACGGCGGACTCCATCCTTTTATACGTCTACAAGGTCCCGACATTCGTCGTGGATGCGTATACGCGCCGGGTCTTTTCGGGGTTGGGCCTTGGAAAATCCGATGCCGCCTATGGGGAGCTGAAGGGAGCCTTCGAGAGAGCCCTGGCCCCCGACCCGGAGATATACCAGGAGTTCCACGCGCTGATTGTGGAGCATGCGAAGAGGGCAGGGAACCCGAGCGCCGCTAAGCCGTCC
>CAYUKJ010000119.1:0-3637 GCA_964445245.1 uncultured Methanosarcinales archaeon
TATGTGGCGGGGCGGCCCAATGTGGAGGGCTGGCCGTGGTACGGGGAGGCCGGCGCCCCCGTCTCCCTGGTCGTGTATACGGCCCTAGACGGCTGCGAGGCCTGCGCCCGCTTCTTCGCCATGCGCTTCAAGGAGATCGAGGCCGCCTACATCGGCCCGGGCCTTGTCAAGTTCTACCACAAGCCCGCCCTCAGCCGGCAGGATGTCGAGGCCAAGTCGGCGAACTACCGCCGCGCGGCCGCTTTGCACTGCGCCGCCCAAATGCAAAGCGATAAATACTGGGGCTTTTTTTTCAGCATTCAGAATGCGAGCCTGGACGGGCTTGTGCCGGCGGCGGAGGCCGCCGGTTTTTCGGGCCCCGCCTTTGAGGCGTGCCTGGAGTCCGACCTGCCAGCGCTGCGCGAGGCGATGGCTGAGACCGAGACGTTTGGCATCATGACGCTTCCAACCCTGTACCTCGATGTGCGCGGCATAAGCCCCCGCGTCTTTAGGGGCGTGCCCCCGCCCGGCCAGTTACGCCAGGCGATGCGCGCGTATGAGCTCATGATGGGGCGGTGATCCATGGGCGCGCTGCAGGACACGACGCTATTCCTGTACAACATCACGCTGTTCCCCATCATCTTCTTTTCGGTCCTCTTTTTGCTCCTCTGCGTCTTGAACCTGGTCATGGACCGCCCAGCCCCGCGGCGGGGCCGCGCGCTCAAGTCCCACCCCTTTGTGAGCGTCCAGATCCCCGTCTTCAACGACCCGGTGGCGGCCCGCTGCGTGGAGCATTGCCTGGCGTTCGACTATCCCAAGGACAGGTATGAGCTGGTGATCGCCGACGACAGCACCGACGCCGGCACCCAGGCCCTCATGCGGGGCTATGCCCAGCGGCACCCGGGCCGCGTGAAGTACATCCACCGCGACAACCGGGCGGGCTACAAGCCCGGGGCCCTCAAGCACGCGATGCCGGCCACCGCTGGCGAAATCATCGTCATCTTCGACGCGGACTGGACCCCCAAGCCGGATTTTTTGCGGCGCGTCCTGCCCCATTTCGACGACCCCCGCGTCGCCATAGTCCAGACACGGCAGGGCTTTCTCAACCACCGGACCAACCTCATCACGCGGTTTGCGGCGTACATCCTGATGGTCTACCACACCATCCTCATGCCGATCAACCACCGCGTCAACACCGTCTTCTTCTGCGGCACCGCCGGCGCCATCCGCCGCAAGGCCATCGAGGACGCGGGCCACTGGAACCTGGCGAGCATCACCGAGGACACCGACATGAGCGTCAAGATTCTCGCGAAGGGGTACACGTCCGTCTACATCGACGTCGAGAGCAAGAGCGAGGTCCCCGACACCTTCGAGGGCTTTCTCAAGCAGCAGATGCGCTGGTGCTACGGCATAACGCGCGTGTTCTTCGACAACTTCCAGGAGATTTTTTTCCGGGGCAAGCTGACCTGGCGCCAGCGGCTCATGATATCCTTTATCACGCTGGGCAACGTCACGGCCCCCCTCGTCGTCCTCATGACGATGTTCGGGTACTCCGGCTGGTTCTTGGGCGAGCCGGCCCTCATGAATTTCCACGACGTCGTGGAGTTCTTTGCCCGCTTCCTGTTAACTGCCGGCTTTCTCGTCATGGGAGCCATCGCCATGGCCAAGCGCAAGATGCTCCGCGAGTACCCTTATCTGGTCGTCACGTCCCTCTCGCTGGGCCTGATTTTGGCAGTCGCCAACACGTATGCCTTCACCAAGGCCGTCTGCAACAGCAAGCTGTCGTGGTTCTGCACGCCAAAGGTCGGCAACGACGAGTTCGCTGGTGGCTAAGCGCCTTTTTTTTTATGGACGCTTCGCAGGCACCCATGGGGGCTATTTGCCAGAAAGCAGGTCGCCGATCGTGAGGCTGCTGGCCGCTCTGCTGAGGGGTTCTGGGGAGTCTTCGGTGTATGCCTCGACAAGGCGCAGCCGCAGGGCCCGCTCGAACTTGCGGGCCAGGTCAAGGCTTGGTGCGGCGCGGCCGCACTCGACGTGGTGGAGCACCGAGGCCTTCTCGTTGAGCTTTTTCGCCAGCTCCTCCTGCGTGAGGCCCAGGCGCTCGCGGGCCCCCTTGATGAGCTGGCCGGCGTCGGGGCGCACCAACACCAGCGTCTCCTTCTTTGGCCCGCCCGCCGCTGCGGGAGGCTGGCGGACAGCGGCCTTGGCGGCCTTCGGTGCCCGCGCAGGGGGTGCAGAGATCTGGCCCAGGACGGTGCCGAAGCGGGCGCAGCCCTGACAGGCGCGCACCTTGGAGCCCTCGATGGAGGCCAGAACGGCTGCCGGCCGCTCGCCGCACAGGTCGCACTGCATAGGTCAAGGAGAGCCAATTGACCTATTTAAATGTTGGGGGCTCATTGGGTTTGTAGAAAGTCTCGCTGCGCTCGGGCTCCGCAGCAACCTTCGGTTGCTGGGCGCCGAGAACTGACATCCTCGGCAGGCGGACAGCTCGCCGTCGTGCTTCTAAAGCCGTGCGACGGCCAGCTCATAAACCCTTTGGGTTTCTGGCTCCACAACGGCGAAGCCGTTGGGAACCGGGGACCTATGGTCCCCTTGTTCCCAGAAATCCTCTTGGATTTCTGTGGATCCCCGGATGGGGTGCGCAGCAACCCTGGGTTGCTGGCATGCTGGCGGCCTTGGAAGCCGCCACGCACGACCCCCTGGCCGCAGCGCGTCGAGTGGCTCGACGTCTCGCCCTTAAGTTGAGCACCGCAGAAGGCGGTGCGATGCCACAGCAACAAAGTTGCTGGGCCCCAGAAATCTTCGATTTCTGAGGGCTCAAAAGCCCATCAGGGCTTTTGTTGTTCGCCGCCAACACTTTCTACAAACCAGGGGCTCATTCCCACTCAATGGTTGCGGGCGGTTTCGGGGTGATGTCGTAGACGACGCGGTTGACGCCCCGGACCTCGGAGACAATGCGGCTGGAGATGGCGGAAAGGACCTCGGGGGGCAGGCGGGCCCAGTCGGCAGTCATGCCGTCAGTGCTTGTGACGGCCCGGAGGGCGACGGCCGCCTCGTAGGTGCGCTCGTCCCCCATGACGCCGACGCTTCTCACCGGCAGGAGGACGGCAAAGGCCTGCCAGACCTCCCGCTCGAGGCCGGCGCGCCGAACCTCGTCTGTGACGACGGCGTCGGCGGCCCGCAGCGTCGCCAATCGCTCCGGCGTCACCTCGCCAAGGATGCGCACGGCCAGGCCCGGGCCGGGGAATGGCTGGCGCCACAGGAGCGCGTCAGGCAAGCCAAGCTGGAGGCCCAGGGCGCGAACTTCGTCTTTGAAGAGCTCGCGCAGCGGCTCGACTAGCGAAAGGCGCATCCGGGCCGGCAGGCCCCCGACATTGTGGTGGCTTTTGATGACGGCGGACGGCCCTTTGACTGGGGCGGACTCGATGACGTCGGGATAGAGCGTGCCCTGCACCAGATGCGTCGCGCCGCGGCGCGCGGCCGCCTCGTCGAAGACCGCGATGAATTCAGCGCCGATGCGCCTGCGCTTCTCTTCCGGGTCGGCGACGCCGGCGAGCCGTGCGAGGAAGCGGGCGGAGGCGTCCAGGCTCTCAAGGGACAGCGGGAGGCCCCGGTAGCCTGCCCTGACGGCCTCGAATTCGCCGGTCCGCAGCAGGCC
>CAYUKJ010000120.1:0-3635 GCA_964445245.1 uncultured Methanosarcinales archaeon
GCCTTGTCAACGTCGGTCTCCTGGTCCTCGACCTGCCCGAAGATCGCCTTGAGCAGGTGCGAGCGGAAGTCCTCGGGGTTGCGCGAGAAGTACGAGCCGAAGGCCCCGAACAGCTCGGGGGGGATGTTGAACTTGCAGGCGTAGATCGGGTCGGTCGCGCTCGTGACGTAGACCTCGAGTATGCGCTGCTCGAATGCGGAAAAGCCCACTCGTGTCACCGGAGTGGCGGAACCTGCGGGCCTATAAAATCGTTTCTCCCGGACGGCATAAAGCACAGCCGCCTCGGAGGGGGCAATGCGGGATGAGGAAACGCTACTCCTCTTCCGAATCCTCTTCGGCGGGCAAGAAACTGTTCAGGTTCCGGCTGCGGATCTTCGCGTTGAAGCTGATCATGCTGGCACCAGGAAGACCCGTGACGCAGGGACTATTTATACTTGATGGGTGCGCAATGCGTGTCTTTTGTACTCATGCTTACAATATGCGATCCGACAAGATGCGCATCAAAGTGTATAGCTTGGACTAAGGGAAAAGAATTTCCTCGAGAAGAAAATAATGGGGATTTTGTCACCACTCCTTGTGTGGGAGCAGGAATGGGAGAGGGGCAATTCATCGCGCGCGAAGGACCCCGGCCTGTCCCTTTGTCAATCCAGCCTGTCAGAGGGGCTTGCCCAGGTCCAAGACTGAGTGCTTGTTCTGGGTTTTGAGGAGGCCATCGGCCGCCCCGATCTTCAGGTTGATGACATTGAAGGATTTCGTGACAAACGTGAAGTTGTAGATGGCCGTGTCCAGGCGCTGGAGTATGACAATCACGCGCAGGACCTGTTCGCCTGAGAAGTTATCCTTGAGGATGGCGGCGGCCACCCCGCGCGCCCGGCCTAAATCGATCTTGACGCTTGCCAAGTCCAACGGGGGGACGGGGCCGTGCGCTTTAAAGACCTCCTGGGGCTCGAACCGCTTGAGGGGCTCCACACCAAACGAGACGATGCGGTCCTCGCCGGCATGGTAGTAGGCCACCTGCCAGTCTTCCAGCGGACCAGCCTCGCTCATGAACACGCTGCTGAGGTAGTAGTCGGGATGCTCTGCCCTCCATTCCCGGAACAAGGCCGACGCTTCGACGGTCCGGACGGCCTCCAACATGTCCATGCCTACCGGGTCTCCACGCCGGTTTTTAAACATTTGGCCGGCGAACACCCCTGCGCATCAGAAGACCGGCTCTGTCCGCAATGTGCATGGCTGCGCTTAAGGGCGAGCCTCTACGCTCTGCCCCTCGCAGCGACAAGGGGGTCGTCCTCCACAGAAGCCTCCAAGGCTTCTGGGATCCACAACGCCGGAGGCGTTGGGATGCGAGGACCGAAGGTTCTCTGCATCCCAGCAACGCTCTTGCGTTGCTGTGGACGTCCGGGGAACGTCGCTGTATGGGCCTACATACGGAGGCGAGCAGCGCAGCCATGCCAAGCGAAGCGAGATTCCGGACAGAGCCCAGGAGACCATTAACTTTTTAAACTGGAAGGCGTCTTAAGGAGAAAAGGGGTGAGGCATGCCCAAAAAGGCGGCGAAAGAACCTGAACCAAGCCCTCCATCGAGGTTTACAGAGGTCCACCGCAAATACGGCCATGCACACCTCTATTACCTGGGCGGGATTTTCAGCCTCGCCCTCTTCGTCTTCACCCTCGTGCACGGCATCCTCCTGCACACGAACCAGACTGACATCCGGGATCCGCTGGAGGCCCTCGGCGGCGCGCTCCTCGTGTACCTGATCGCGACGACGTTTTTCATGATCGCCATCCGATGCTTCCAACGCGGGGCCCGCCACTACAAATATTGACGCCCTTCTTTTTGTGGATGGGAAAATTTTTTGAGAGCGACACGACCACAAAGTATATAAGCCAGCGACCCGGGCGGCGCCTTCCATGCTGGGATTGGAAGTCGTGGCTGTCGGGCTCATCGGATTGACGTTCCTTGTCATCGTGCACCTGCTGGCAGAATCCTCCCCGAACTTCTCCGCGGCCGTTTCGCGCGCCACGGCCTCGCTGCGCGCCTGGTCGCAGCACCCCTCACATCGGACGCTGGAGCAGCCAGTCCCTGTCCCGACCAGGGCCTCATCGGTGCGGCAGGAAGTGTTGCCTGACGATGTCGGCGCGCAGTACCGCCGCATCGCCTCCCTCAAGCGCGAGATCAGCCAGTTCCGCGTCGAGGGCAGAAGCGAAGGAGAGATTACGCTCCTCCTGCGCAAGCGGGGCTGGGACCCCCAGATCGTGAGCCTGACGCTGGGGCGCACCCGTCGGTGGGCCGACAGAAAGCTTTAAATATTGACTCCGCGGCCTCGCGGCCATGGCGGAGATCCAGATCTCCATTGAGACCCGAACGCTCGAGCGCATCGTCTGGGTCCTCATAATCCTCGTTCTTGGCGCCCTCGTCGTCAGGGACATCCTGAGCGGGCCCACGGACATCGTCCGGCAGAACTCGACGGAGCCCCAGGCCGCGGCGCCCTCGTCCCTTGCGCCGCCGTCGCCGGCGCCCTCAGCCGCTGTGCCGAATTGCTCGGACGCCCTCAAGAACCAGGACGAGACAGAAGTCGACTGCGGCGGCGTCTGCAGAGGCTTCTGGTACGACGGCAAGTGCAACGCGGCGCCCAAGCCCGAATGCGCCTCGGACGCCGACTGCGGCGCGGGCAGGGAATGCCTGGCCGGCAAATGCGTGGCCAAGCCTGAGTGCGCCGCGGACGCCGACTGCGCCGCCGGCGAGGAATGCAAGGCCGGCCAGTGCGAGAAGAAGCCGCTCTCGGGGGCCCTGGACATCACTATCACCTCCGTCCACGTCGCGCCGGGCTCGGCCGCTGACCTGTTCAAGGTCGACTCGTTCGACGTCTCGTTTGACAACGGCCTATCCAAGAGCACGACGCTGACCGGCAAGATCTATTATTTCAAGGGGGCAAGCGACGCTTTCCTGGACCTCGACCGCGGATCGATCCCCGAAGTCGTCCTCTCCAGCGGCGAAAAGCTCGCCAAAACATTTCCCGTCCCCAATCCCGTCTCTCGCCCCCGCGGAAAAGACTACACCTTCAAGGTGATTTTCGAGGACGATGGCGGCGTGGAGCACATCAAGACCAAGAAATTCGACGCCTAACGAACATTTATAAACCCGCACCCCGGAAGAACCCCCATGGCCGAAGTCCAGATTACCCTTGACACCCGCAAAGTCGAGCGCATCATCTTCATCGTCATCATCCTGATCCTGGCCTTCCTCCTCTGGAAGAAGCCCTTCGGCGGGGACGCCGGGCCCTCATGCACCGACGCACTCCAGAACCAGGAAGAGACAGCGCCCGACTGCGGCGGCCCCTGCGGCGGCGCCTGGAACGGCACCGCCTGCGTCAGGGAGGACGGCACCATACCTCAGGCATAGGGCATCTAATGATAGGTTTCCGCAGGGTTGGGGTCTGGCGTGGAATGAATAAACTTTATTAAAATCCCGCCGCTCCTCAGGCCCATGAATGACGCCCTCTATTTCACCGACAGCTACCTCCAGGAGTTCAAGGCCGTCGTGGAATCCGTCAAGGAAGGAAAATACGTCATCCTGGACCAGACCGCCTTCTACCCGGCCGGCGGTGGACAGCCCCACGACGAGGGTGTCCTGGT
>CAYUKJ010000121.1:0-3572 GCA_964445245.1 uncultured Methanosarcinales archaeon
ATTATCCCAGGGCATTCTTCAGGCGCTCCATGGCCTCCTCGAGGCGGTCGTCGGCCATCACAAGCTCGAGGTTCCCCAGGCCAAGGGCCTTGGTGATGAGGTAGTTGTTGAGGTAGCCCTTCGTCGTGTCGTCGGCGTCGGGGAGGTACTTGTCGATGAGGATGCGGATCGTGCCCTTGAATTTCTCCTCGATCTGGGCGCTTTTCTTGACGTCCGTGATGTCGACGAGGCCCAAGTTGACGTGCTTGATGAGCTCCTGGCGGATGCGCTCCAGGATGAACTCGGTCGTGCGCGAGATGCTGGCGATCTTGACTTCGTAGATCGGGACGTACTCGCCGGGGATGCGCGAGACCGTGATCGTGATGGGGATGTCGTTGCTGGTGAAGCTGTACTCGTCGAGGGCCTGCCCCTTAGGTTCGACGCCAAGCTCGGGGGCCAGACTTTCAACCCCCTCCAAGTCAGGCGCTTTCTCAGTCACGTAGTCCCACCTCTCATCCGCGGCCTTTTTAAACCGAGGCTTTATAAAGGTTGTGGTGGAAGAAATCGGGGTTAAAATATACCGCTCTGCCGGCCTTTGCCGCCCTGCTCGGCGGCGTGTTGACGCAACCGCTTTCGCGACACCCCCGCAGGCATCAACACTCCCTCCGGTCGTGTTGCAGCCTCAGCCTGCCTGCTGGCAGGACTGAGGGGCCACGTCCCCCCGTCGCTTGCGCACACGCACCGGGCCACGCCTCGCCCTTAAGGGCGGCAAAGGCCCATCGAGAAGAAAATCCCCCCCGCGAGGAAATGGGCCTCCCTAGATCGCCCGCAGGTGGTGCATGAGGCGCGTGATGTGGGTGGACAGCGCCCCCTTGCGCTCCTGGATCTTGTCATAATTGGTGTTGAGCTCGGCGACGAACTTGTCGAGGTCATCGTGGGCGCTGAGGAGGTGGAAGCCCTTGGCCTTGTCGATGAGGTCCTGGAGCTCGCGCTCCAAGGCCAATTTTTCCTTGATGGCCTCCTCGAAGAGGTTGTCGGTCTCGGCCTTGTTCGCCAGGAACTTCTGGAAGCCCTCGGAGAGCTTCGTGCCCTGCTGGACGTACTTCTCGATGTCCTCGCGGCGCTTGCGCATCTTGCCCATGAGGTCGTCGTGCGTGGCCATGACCTTCCGCTTGTTCTCCTCAAGCGCATGCAACAGCGGCGTCAGCATGGCCTTGCGGCGCCGCTGGATGTCTGCCTCCACGCTGGCGGCCATCCCGTGGAGGCGCGTCACACGCTGCTCGGCGTGGTCGACGAGCTTGTTCTCGTCGACGAGGCGCTCCTCGAGGGCTTCGAGGATCTTTTCCGTCTCCTTGATGCGCGCTCGCAGCGCCGTCTCCTGGGTGCGCAGGCCCTCGAGGTTGCCTTTGACGGCCTCGGCCTGCTCCAATTCCTTCTTGACGGTCCCTAGGAGCTCCTGGAAGGCGTGCTCCTCCTGCTGGATGCCGTGCTGCTGCTTGTCGAAGAGATTCGTGTACTCGTCGCGCTGGCGGGCGACGTCGGCGTCAAGGTTCTTCTTGAGCTCCTCGTAGTGCCGGAGCTCCTTGAGCTCCTCCTGGATGACGGCGAACTCCTCGCTGACCTCGCGCTTGTACTTGCCGTACTGCTCCTTGAGGCGCTCGAAGGCCTCCGTCTCCTTCTCCAGCGACGCGATCGCGGTCGTGGCCTTGCTCACGAACGAGTCTCGCTTGTCCGCGTACTCCCTGGCCTTGTGCTCGACCTCCTTCTTGGAGGGCTTGCGCTCGACCAAAAAGACGCGGGAGAGGCTGTACTCAAGGCCGATGACCTTCTCATCCTCCAAAAAGTCGGCCCATTCCTGGACCAGGAGCGGCGAGACGCCGAGCTCCTTGGCGGCCTGGTCAAGGCTGATCTTCTTGCGGGTGTTGACCAGCTCGACGAGCTTGTCCACCCCGGTCTCGATCTTGGCCATATAACCCTGCCGGGAGTGTACGTTTAAAAACTTTTTCCCGAAGGGGAATGGCCGATGGTCCATGGAGTCGGCTATTTCCGGGCGCAAGGGCCACGACACGGTTCAGGACCGTTAGCCACGGCGAGGGACCGGGGGTGGTCCTGTTGGACTCGCCGAACGGGTTTGAGCGCCAAGAGTCCAACATCCCAGAAATGCCTTTGGCATTTCTGTGGACCGTCGGGGTGGGCCCGAAGCCCGTGGCTGCTTGCGAATAGCTTATTTCGCAATCTATGATTTTTCATTGCCCGATCCGGTCGCCCACCCGCGTCCCCGTCCGCGCAATCGTGCCGGCCGCCGCCTCGATGAACACACTGCATGGCGGCGTGCGCCACACTCGGAACGGCCGGAGATTCCCGCGGAGCCCAACGACCGTGCCGTCCGCGTCAACAGCGATGATGTCCAGCGGCACGAAGACCCACCACATGTCGATCGTGACGGCCCGAGGCGTGTCCAGGAGGAACACAAAGGCATCCTTGGGCGGACTCCAGGCGAAGCGCAGGCCCCAGGCGGTCCGAAGTCCCGAAACGATCTGCACGCGGGGGGAGAGCACCGCCCCGTTCGCGAGGTTTATTAGGGGCGCCCCCTCCGCCAGGGCCATTTAGCACACCGTGTTGTACTCCAGCCTGCCGGCGACCTGGTAGTCGGCAAGGTGGTCCAAGTCGAGGCGGACCCAGTCGGGGGAGAACTCCATGTTCTGGATGTCGCACGCGACCAGGTACGTCGAGTTGCCGAAGTAGATGTGGTCGACGACGCTTTTCGTGTTGTTCCCGATGGGCTCGCCCTGGTCGCCCAGGACGCGCAGGTTGACGAGGCTCTCGATGCCGAATGTGCTGTTCTCGAGGTTGTTCTCGAAGCGCATCAGGTAGCTTGGGGCCTTCGTCGTGTTCCGATACATCGAGGCGTTCAGGAACATCTGGAGGGAAGCCGTGTCATTCTGGTCATCGGTGTCGTTGACGTACAGGGTGACGTTCGACACCTTGATGACGGGCACGAAGCGGCCGAGCGTGTTGACGAGGTAGAGGGGGTCCTTGAGGTCGACGATGGGGATGACGGCGGCCACAGTGTGGTTGTAGCTCCAGTTGGCGGCCCCGCGCTGGTCACGCAGGTCGACGCGCAGGTCGACCTCGACGGCCACGGCGAAGGGCTCTGCGTGGTAGAGGCGGATGGCCGTCACGTTCGTGTCGAAGTCGAGGTTGAAGCTGTTCGCGATGCCGTCGACGCGCGCCACGTACCCGCCGAAGCTCGAGTTGGCCATGACCTCGTAGGCGTTCCCGAAGGCGGTCCCGTTGTAGAAGACCTCTTCGAACACGGGCTCGGTGCTGTTGAGGAAGTGGCCGGTCTGGGACACGAACTCCTCCATGGCCAGAAAGGCCCGGAAGGCCGCGATGCCGGCGGCCCGGTCGGCGTCCTGGTGGAAGCTCTCGATGAAGCCGTCGATGGAGCGGATCCGGGACGCCGCCAGGGCCTGCCGGTCCGTGAACGTGGGCAGGTCCCGCGTGAGCGCCAGGACCGCGATGATGAGCAGGAGGAGGATCGAGGCGATCGTGAACATCTGGCCCTTCCTGGCCGCGGCACAGGGGCCATG
>CAYUKJ010000122.1:0-1762 GCA_964445245.1 uncultured Methanosarcinales archaeon
GCACACCCCGACCGACGCGATGGACCTCGCCAACCGCTACAACGCCCAGGACCGCATCCTGAACCCCGGGACGAACCACGACGTGGGCGTCATGGTCTCGGGCAGGGCCCTGGACAAGCGGCTCTACTACGCGGCGGGGATGTTCAACGGCAACGGGGCGAACTACGTCGCCAACGACGACGGCAACCACCTCTACTCCGCGCGGGTCGAGGGCGTCCCCCTGCGCTGGAACGTCGGCGGCTGGGACTCGGAGCTGTCGGTCGGCGTCGACGGGATGTGGAAGCGGACCAACAACGACCCGAGCTCCTGGCGGCAGACCGACTTGGCGGCGACCACCTTCAACGAGCCTTTCGACCGCACCGTGTGGGGCGCGAACGCCGCCCTCAAGTCGGGCCCCGCGGCCTTGAAGGGGGAGTATATCCAGGGCAAGCTCAAGGGCCGCTTGAACAACGATCCGGTCAAGAACGCGGAAGGCTGGTACCTGCAGGGGGGCGTGAAGGTGCTCAAGGGGGCGCTCGAGCCGCTGGTGCGCTATCAGACCTACGACCCGGACGACAGCGTCGTCAACAACAAGGACATCGAGTGGACGACGCTGGGCTTGAACTGGTTCATCAAGGGCCAGAACCTCCGGCTCCTGGCGAACTACACCTTCAAGACCGAGAAGGCGAGCTGCTACGACAACGACGAGTTCGTCACCCAGCTACAGTTGAGCTTCTAGATAGAGCAGGTACTCGGTGTTGCCCTTGGGTCCCTTGAGAGGGGACTCGAGGAGGCCTTGTTCGGCCAGGCCGAGGGCTTGGGTTGCGGAACGGACTTTCGCCAGGGCTTCCTGCCGGTATTCTTCCTTGCGCACGACCCCCTTGGGGGTCTTCTTGGGCTCGAGCTCGAACTGGGGCTTGACCAGGAGGATGAGCTGGGCGGGGCGCGCAAGGCAGGGCAGGAGGGCCGGGAGGATCTTCGTCAGAGAGATGAACGAGACGTCGGCCGTCGCGAGGTCGGGGCGGGGGGCGAACATCCGGGGCTCGAGGCGCGCGGCGTGGGTCTGCTCCATGACGACGACGCGGGGGTCGGCTCGCAGCTTGGCGTCGAGCTGGGCCGTACCGACGTCCACGGCGTAGACCTTGAGGGCTCCGCGCTGGAGCAGGCAGTCGGTGAAGCCGCCGGTGGAGGAGCCGACGTCGAGGGCGGTGCGGCCGCGGGGGTCGACCTTGAAATGGTCGAGGGCGGCCTGGAGCTTGAGGCCTCCGCGGGAGACGTAGGGGACGGCGTCGGGCTTGACCGTGATGCGGGCGTCGGGCGGGACGGTGGTGCCGGCCTTGGGCTGGGGGTGGCCTTCGACTTCGACCTTGCCGGCCATGAGGGCGGCCTGGGCCTTGGTGCGGGTGGGGAAGAGGCCGCGTTCGACGAGGAGGAGGTCGAGGCGGAGCTTGGGCATGGGGGAAATATCTTATTATATTGGAGCAAAGAGGCATGATGATATTTCAGGACCCTGCGGTTTTGTCATGACATTTTTTCAGTGTTATGAGGACTGGAGGGCGAGGAGAGGGGCCCTCTGCAGCCCGGAATGATTGGTCATTTTGACGACTCGAGCCGGAGCATTCGCGCCGAATGCATATCCACTTTAGCCGGCTTGGCAGGATAGTCCTGCCTTGCTACATAGAATCATCAGGATGGTGACCGGATGGTGATATGCATCTAAGGTGCTTGACGATTCAGGACAGGCATAGCGGCGACGAGAGCGCGACGGGATGTGTCCGTCACG
>CAYUKJ010000122.1:1772-3546 GCA_964445245.1 uncultured Methanosarcinales archaeon
TGCTTATTCTGTAATGGTTATTTTTTACTTACCTTGCCCAGGCAAGGTGGAGATCGAATAATGCTTCATTATCCGAGATTATTTCTTGCAGCCTCGACATGGTATTGAATTTAGGAAGTTGCTCTAAAATCCGTCGCCGCATGCAATCAGGTCATCGATACGACATTTTTTCAGTGCTATGAGGACCGGGGAGAGATTATGAGAAAGGTTTTCGGGTTGATCCTTGCCGCGGTCGTGTTGTCAGGGTGCGCGGGGAACACCATCCGGTGCAGGAGGGGTGAGGCGGATGAGGCGTGCAGGGCCAGGATCGGGTGCCTTTCCACGATGACGCTGGAGCGATGCCAGCAGTATTATCGAGAAGTGGGTTGTAATGAATCCATGACGGTAGAGCGATGCCTGGAAGTCGAGAACGATACGCACGATAAGGTGGAAAGATATTTGTTCGGAGAATAGGAGACCCTTGACGCTATGGAAGCCCCTGTCTACACTTTGATTGAAGCGATATGAACATATCGGCGATGGTCCTGCTTTCTCTGGCCCTGCTCACTCCCGCGTGCTTTGCAGCCAAAGACGCTCAGTCGGGCCTGGGCAAGCCCGCTGTGGTCAAGGACCCCATCCCAGTCGATGATCTCTCGCCGGAAGAAGAGCAGGCTTACTTGAACGAAAAGCTGGATGAGTACTCCAAAGACGGAAAGATGACTTCCCAGCAGATCGCGAAATACAGGGATCAGCTAAGCTCGCTGCCGGCCGATCAGCAGTCGCGTATGATTGAAATAATGGCTGAGATCGACCAGCGCAGGGATATGATGAAAGACAACCCGGAATTGAAGGGAGCTTTAGCGCCCGAGATTTTTAGACTGCGCAGGCAGATGTGGGAATTGAATCCAAGCTTCATGATGCAGGCGATGCCGCGCATGGGGAGTCTTTTCGACCGCCGGGATGCCTTCCGCGCCGGCACCGAGACCTACCCCAAGAACGGCAACATCAAGCAGAACTACGCCGACTCCCTGCTCAAGACCGGCGACAACCAGCAGGCCGCCCAAGTCGCCCGCGAAGCCATCGATCTCAACCCGAAGAACGCCCAGGCCTACAGCACCCTCGCCGACGCCCAGCTCAAGCTCGGCGACACCGAGTCCGCCCTCGAGACCGCTCGCGCCGGCTTCGCCGTCACCCGCAGCCCCACGCTCCTCTCCCAGGTCAAGCTCCTGGAGACCAAGGCCGGCGCCGCCGGCGCCGCGAACGCCCCTCCGGGACTTCCGCCGCCCTCGAACACCCCCCAGAGCCAGCCCTACGATCCCGACGCCGCCGCCCTGCGCCCCGCCCCCTTCACGATGACCGAACTCAACACCCCGGCGGCCGGGATGATCCCCGTCGAGCAGGGCGAACGCTCGCGCAGGTACGCCGCCGATGCCTCCCAGCGCCTCAAGGGCGGGAACGTGGAAGAAGCCGTCAAGCTCGCCACCAAGGCCATCGACGAGAACCCCTCCAACGCCAACGCCCTCACCCTCCGCGCCGCCGCGCACATCCGCGCCGGGCACTGGACCGAGGCCCGCAAGGACATCGAGGCCGCCCACAAGCTCGCTCCCGCCAACGCGAACGTCCTGGCCCTCTACTCCAAGGTCCTCACCCACGACAAGGAATACGACGCGGCGCTCCAGATGGCGGAGGAGGCCATCCACCACGAGCCCCGCATGGCCGACGCCCACTACTATAAGGCCCTCGCTTTGACCGGCCTCCGGCGCTATGGCGACGCGAAGGAGAGCCTGCACGAAGC
>CAYUKJ010000123.1:0-3534 GCA_964445245.1 uncultured Methanosarcinales archaeon
ACGAGAAGCGCGGCGGAACAGGGGGTCATAGGGGGCAGCAGCCCCCTATTTCACATCCAGAAGACCGAACACTTCCATTAATTAATTCGGTCTTCTGTTATAACAATTCGTGTTAAAAACTTAGGTTTTCTGTTATATCAACCCCGGCCCCCGGATACTCAGAAATCTTGGGGATTTCTGGATATCCGGCGCTGGCACGCTGAAGCGGCGACCTAGCCGTCCCAGGCTTGAAGTCACAACCTGTACGCCGGCGCCCGGACAGCGAGAAATCGCTTCGCGATTTCTGAGCCCGGACGCTGGCTCTCAACTGCAAGTCACAGGCCACTCCGTGGCCTACACAAGCATGGGAAACGCCAGCGCCCGGATTTGAACCGGGAATCCCAGAGGGAGCGGTTTTCGAGACCGCCGCACTACCAGATTATGCGACGCTGGCTCCTAAGTGATCGACATGAAGCCACGGAGTGGCTTTTAAGGTTTGCTGCGCGAGCCAGCGTAGCGCCCAGCGCCCCCAAGGCGCTGTGGATGCGACGCTGGCAGCTCACTTTTTCCTATTGGGCCGTATAAGGCCCTTTGGCCTGTCTTGTGCCATGCCTGCGTCGCGCCCAGCAACCCGCAGGGTTGCTGCGGATGCGACGCTGGCACAGATCCACAGGCAAAACCTCGGGTTGAATTTAAAGGTTTTCTGCGTGTCCCCGAATAGAGCGACTCCCCGGCCGCAGCGCTTCTGGTCTCTCGACGGCTCGCCTTTAAGTTTGTCGCCTACGCTTTCGTCAAGCCAGACGTTCAACAATTCAGAAATTTTATAAACGGGCTCAGGGTGCCGCCAGTATCTCTTCCTGAAGTATCCCGAGGTGGTGGAAATGGTCACGTTCGACAGGTTCGGCCCGGAAAAAATCTTCGAAGTCTACAGCCCGAAGGTCGGCATGCACGGCTTCGTCGTCCTCGACAACCTGGCCCTGGGGCCGGCGAAGGGCGGCATCCGCATGACGCCCACCGTCTCGGTCGAGGAGGTCGCCAGATTGGCGCGGGCCATGACGTGGAAGAACGCGCTCGCCGAGCTCCCTTTCGGGGGCGGCAAGGCCGGCATCGTCCTGGACGACCGCCAAGTCCCCGCCAAGAAGAAGCGGGAGGTCATGGCAGCCTTCGGGGCCGCCATCAAGCCCATCTGCCCCTCGCTCTACGTCGCCGGCCCCGACATGAACACGGCCGAGCAGGAAATGGCCATCCTGTCCAGGGCCGTCGGCACGAAGAAAGCCTGCACCGGCAAGCCCAAGGCGATGGGCGGCATCCCCCACGAGCTGGGCAGCACCGGCTTTGGGGTCCACCACGCGGCGCTCGTCGCCTGCGCGCACCTTGGCCGGGACCCTAAGAAGACGACTGTCGCCATCGAGGGCTTCGGGAACGTCGGGTGGTTCGCCGCAAAATTCCTCTCCGAGAGGGGCATGACGGTCGTGGCCGTCTCTGACTCGAAAGGCGTCATCTACAACAAAGCAGGCCTTGACTTCAAGAAGCTGGCCGACGTCAAGAAGGCGAAGGGCACCGTCACAGCCTATACGCCCGGCCAGGTCCTCCCCACCAAGCAGGTCCTCGAGATTGACGCCGACATCCTCATCACCGCCGCCATCCCCGACCTGGTCAGCGACGAGGATGTCGGGCGCATCAAGGCCAAGCTCATCGTCGAGGGCAGCAACATCCCCATGTCCCCCGCCGCCGAGGAGGCGTTCCACAAAAAGGGCGTCCTCGTTGTGCCGGACTTTGTCGCCAACGCCGGCGGCGTGATCTCCAGCTACGTCGAGCACATCGGCGGCACGCCGGCCAAGATGTGGAAGCTCGTCGAGGACAGGATCGTGCGCAACACCCGCCTCGTCCTGGCCGACTCAAAGCGGACTGGCAGGACACCCCGGGCCTGCGCCGAGGCCATCGCACAGCAGCGCGTCCTAAAAAAATGTAAAACCTGCGCATAGAATAAGTCTTTTATGGGTTCGGCGGCCTGCTCGCCGTGGCACACTCACAACCGTGAGGCTGACACCCTCAGAAACCCAGCAGGGTTTCTGGGGTCCCAAAAACCCAGGGGGTTTTTGTGGATACCCGTAGGGGGCAAGTCCCCCTGTCAGCAGCACTTCCGCGACAAATCACGGCTCGCCCGTAAGGCCGCTAAACCCACCCGCGCAGTCAATCGAGCCGCTACTTCCCCGCCGCGCCCATCATGTTGAGGTCGCCCTTGATCTCCTCTTGGAGGGCGTTGCAGTCGCCCATGCACTGGTCCTTGCAGCGCTCGATGTAGCCGCGCTCGAAGAACTTGTCGGCAAGCGTGCGGAAGAAGTAGAAGAAGGGGGTGCGCTCGAACTTGTGCTCGTAGTCGGTGACCAGGTAGCTGTCGAAGGAGAGCTGGGCGCGCCCGCGCTGGACCTCGCGCGCGGTGCCGCCGACCTCGACCTCGACGTCCCGGAGCCTGGAGAAGACCATGAAGATGCGCATCTCGCTTTTCACGTAGTCCGAGAGCTTCTTGTAGGGGAGCAGCTCGATGACGATCTGCTTGCCGTCCTCGTAGACCTCCTCGTAGTTCTTGTTCTCGACCTTGTCGTAATGCTTCTCCTTGAGCCAGCTGTCGATGTGGAATAGGAGCTTGCGCACGTCCATGAGGCCCTCGTAGGCCAGCTCCTTGCCGTCGATGAGGGTGCGGACCTCAGCCATAGGCGTTCTCCTGCCCCTCCATGTGGAGGAATTTCTTGACCTGGGTCTGGTAGCGGATGACCGAGTAGGTGAGGTCGTCGACGTACTTGATGAGGAACTCGCGCTCCCGCATCTTGGACAGGATGGGGCGGAAGACCTTCGACCTCTTGAACAGCTTCTGGTAGTCGAAGTCGATCTCGCCGGAGAACTCGATGTTCATGCGGGCCCGGAAGAGCTTGCGCCGGAGGGTGCCGTCCACGACCTCGATCTCCTTGCCCTCCCAGATGTGGATGTAGACCTTGACCCAGTACTTGGCGATCTCATCCACGCGCTTCCAGCCGCTCCACTTGATCTCGATCTCGTTGCCCAGCGGCGTGTCGATCTTGTCCTTGTAGAGGTCCTCCTGCATCTCGTAGCGCTGGGACTTGTACCAGGCGTACATGAGCCGGTACAGCCCCTCGAAGTCGAAGAGGCCCTTGTAGCGCACCTTGAGGGGCTCGTCAAGGACCGAGACGCGCTTGTAGGTGAGCAGGTCGGGCATGCCCCTCACTCCCTTTGGCAGCCTATTTAAAGGTTGTGGCAAGTGGGCGGGTCCGCAGCCCAGAGCCGGCATTCCGAACCCCGCCTTAATCGGCTTCGCAACCCATAAAAGCCCGCGCTCCTCCCTTGCCCGATGGGCCCGGTCAAGGGAGACTTTCAGGCAACCCTGCTTGCGTGGTACGAACGCCACAAGCGCGACCTGCCCTGGAGAAAGACCAAGTCGCCCTACAAGGTATTGGTCAGTGAGATGATGCTCCAGCAGACGCAGGTCGAGCGGGTCCTGCCCAAATACAGGGAATGGCTGCACAAATACCCCTCCTT